>VAZG01000578.1 GCA_005885285.1 Alphaproteobacteria bacterium
CATGCCGCTGCCGGAGGATGAGAGCACCTGGGCCGATCTCGACGTGATGTTCGCGACCACCGGCGGCAATGTCCGCCGCAACAAGCTGTCCGACTTCGTCGACGTCCGCCGCTCCGGCATCATCGCCATGAAGCTCGACGAGAACGAGTCAATCGTCGACGTGCAGATCTGCACCGAGCGTGACGACGTGCTGCTGACCGCTGCCGGCGGCCAGTGCATCCGCTTCCCGGTCACCGACGTGCGGGTATTTACCGGCCGCACCTCGATGGGCGTGCGCGGCATCGCGCTGCCCAAGGACGACAAGGTGATCTCGCTCACCATCCTGCGCCACCTGGATGTCGATGCCGAGGAGCGCGCCGCCTATCTGCGCCGGGCCAATGCGGTCAGGCGGGGTGGCGCGGAAGAGGAGGCGGGGATCGATAGCGAAGAGGCCGCCGGCACCATCGAACTCGGCGAGCAGCGTTACGTCGAAATGTCCGCCAGCGAGCAGTTCGTGCTGACCATCAGTGAAAACGGCTACGGCAAGCGCTCGTCGTCGTTCGAGTACCGGACCACGGGACGCGGCGGCAAGGGCATCGTCGCAATGTCGGTCAACGGCCGCAATGGCAAGCTGGTGGCGTCATTCCCGGTCGAGGACGGTGACCAGATCATGCTGGTGACCGACAAGGGCCAGTTGATCCGCTGTCCGGTCGAGGACATCCGGATCGCCGGGCGGTCGACCCAGGGCGTTATCGTGTTCGACACGGCCGAAGACGAGCATGTGGTATCGGTCGAGCACATCGGCGATGACGGGGCAAGCGGCGAGAACGGCAACGGGGCTCAAGGAAGCGAATAGGGAGTAGTGAGTAGCGAATAGAAGTCTTCCATTCGCTACTCACTATTCGCTCTACCTTACCTACGGCGTGCGGTCGGCCGTCACGAGCCGGGCTTGCCGGATTGACGTCTTGGTCACCGCCGCGCGCAGGCAGGAGGCCTCGAAATTCGGCCAGGCCTGCCGCGAGCAGTCGCGGCCTACCGGGTGGATATCGAGCCGATCGGCCTTGGCGAGCGCATGCGGGGTCGAGGCTTCCACCTGGGGGGCAAAGCCGGGCAAAACGGTAAGCGCGGCGGCGACGAATGCAGCAATGGCGATGGCTGAAAGAGCCTTGATCATGACGGTCCCCTGAATTGTCGACTTTGTTCGGCCTTTGCGGCCCGCCGTTTCGTTGGGTGGCGTGTTAACCAACGCCGGTTTCGGGAGGTCTTCGCCAACAGTCGAAAATGGTTTCATCGGGCCGGAGTTTTGTTTCGCGAGCCCATTCGGGACGAAACAAAGCCGGCTTTCCCATAGAAGACGTGAGGGAGGTTCAAGGGCCGACACGCGTCGAAAAAATAACAGCCTGTTTTCGGCAGCAACCCATCCGGCTTGCCGGGCTGCCCGGAGCGCGGTAGGAGGGATCATGCCCCGCATTGCGCTGTATCCAGGCTCTTTCGACCCCGTCACCAACGGCCATCTGGACGTCGTCCGGCATTCGGTCACCCTGTGCGACCGGCTGATCATCGCCATTGGGCTTCACCCCAGCAAAACGCCGCTGTTTTCGGTCGAGGAGCGGCTCAAGATGGTGCGGGACGTGTTCGAGCCGATTGCAGCCAAGGCCGGCTGCGCCTTTGACGCGACCACCTACGACAAGCTCACCGTCACCGCGGCGCAACAGCACGGCGCCACCATCATGATCCGTGGCCTGCGTGACGGCACCGATCTCGATTACGAGATGCAAATCGCCGGCATGAATGAAAAGATGGCGCCTGAGGTCCATACGGTGTTCGTTCCGGCCTCCGCCACCGTCCGCCCGATCACCGCCACACTGGTGCGTCAAATCGCGACCATGGGCGGCGATGTGACGGCCTTCGTGCCGCCGGAGGTCACAGCCCTTCTCAAGGCCAAGCTGGCCGGCTAGCAGCCATTCGGCGGCCAATATCCTCAGCTCACCGATCCGGAGTTTTCATGATCCGAATTCTTGCCGTTCTCGCCGCGCTGGTATGTGCGGCCCCCGCGATCGCGCAGCCGCTGCCTGCCAATCTCGACAAGGCCAATGCGATCGTCATCGACACCACCAAAGGCCGCATCGTCATCAAGCTGCGCAACGATCTCGCACCTCAGCATGCCGAACGCCTCAAGCAGCTCGCGCGCGAAGGTTTTTACAACAACGTGCCGTTCCATCGGGTGATGGACGGCTTCATGGCGCAGACCGGCGACGGCAAGAATTTCGACGGCACCGGCGGATCCAAGTATCCGAACCTGAAGCAGGAATTCTCCAACGTTCACTTCAAGCGCGGCATTGTCGGCATGGCGCGGCGCGGCGACAGCGTCGATACCGCGAACTCGCAGTTCTTCATCATGTTCGCGGACGGCGCCAGTCTCGACGGCCAGTACACCGTGATCGGCGAGGTGGTGCAGGGCATGGATGTGGTCGACAAGCTGAAGAAGGCGCCGCCGGGATCGGCCGGGGGCGCCGTCACCGATCCCGACAAGATGGTGAAGGTGCAGGTCGCATCCGACATCAAGTGAGCCATGATGAGATGGCCTCACCATGCGGTTGTCCAGATAACCACAGTGCTGCTGCTCGGCCTGCTCGCGTCGGCCGCGCCGGCGCAACCGGCCGAGGTCAACACCATCAAGGAAGCCTTTGCGAAACTCTATAGCTGCTGGAGGCCGCCGCCCGTATCGCGCGCCAATCCGATCGACATCACGGTGGTTGTCAGTTTCAACCGCGCCGGCGAAATCCTGGGCCACCCGAGGATCAGCTATGAATCGCAGCAAGCGACCGACAATGATCGGCTGATGTACCGCGTTGCCGTCATGGAGGCGTTGCAACGCTGCACGCCGATGCCATTTACAGACGCAATGGCGGGCGCCATCGCAGGTCGCCCGTTTGCGGTTCAGTTCCACAGCAGGAAACCTCCACCCCATCAGGAGAAACGAGCATGGCTGACACCGAAAATACTTTGATCCTGGATACCACGCAGGGGCCCGTCACTATCGAGATGCGGCCGGATCTCGCACCCGGCCATGTCGCGCGGATCAAGCAACTGGTGCGCGAGGGCTTTTACGACGGCATCGTGTTCCACCGCGTGATCGACGGCTTCATGGCGCAAACCGGCTGCCCGCACGGCACCGGCACTGGTGGCTCCGGCCAGAAGCTCAAGGCCGAATTCAACAAGGAACCACATGTGCGCGGCACGGCCTCGATGGCCCGCGCGGCAAGCCCCGATTCCGGCGACAGCCAATTCTTCATCTGCTTCGACGATGCATCCTTCCTCAACGGCCAGTACACGGTCTGGGGCAAGGTGACGGACGGCATGGAGAACGTCGACAAGATCAAGCGCGGCGAGCCCGTGAAGAACCCGGACAAGATCGTAAAAGCGCACATGGCCG
>VAZG01000079.1 GCA_005885285.1 Alphaproteobacteria bacterium
TAACCGTTAAAACCAACGCGCAGGGAATGTCCGGTTGTTTCGGCGTGCCTGTGGTGACTACGCTCGTGCGCTTTGTTTGTTGCGCGCGAGGCTGCGGGTGCATCGTGCACCCGGCATTCCCTGCGCCCTCTACCATCGAGGGGCATCGTCTTGCAAAGCTCGGGCGCGATTCGCGTCGCGACAATGCGGGCTCGTGTGTCATGCCCCTCAATGGTGAGGAGGTGTTGGCGCAGCGGGACGATAGTAGGCCTAGCTCGCTGCCTCGAGCCTTTCTTCGGTGAGGAGCCGCATCGCGGCGTCGGCGTCCATCGGCTCGCCGAAGGCAAATCCTTGCGCGTATTCGCAGCCGAGCTGATAGAGCTCGACCGCGTCGGAGTCGGTTTCCGCGCCTTCCGCGACCACCTCCATGCCGAGGTCGTGGGCGAGTGCAATGATCGATTTCAGGATCACCGGCCGGGTGCCGCGGCTGGTGGTGCGCACAAAGGATTGGTCGATCTTGATGGTGTCGAAGGGGAAGCGCTGCAGATAGGCGAGGGAGGAATGGCCGGTGCCGAAATCGTCCAGCGACAATCCGGTGCCGAGCTCGCGGATCCGCGTCAGCATCTGCGCCGCATGCTCCGGGTTCTCCATGACGGAGACGTTGACGCTGGCGAAGATCGGTTCGCGCGAACGCATCGCGCGCTGCCACACCGAAAGCTGCCTCGCGGTCTGGTCCATCACGAACAGACCGAGGTCGACGATCAGGCCGATCTCTTCGGCGATCGAAATGAATTCCGACGGCGACATCCGTCCGAGCTTGGGGTGATCCCAGCGCGCCAAGGCCTCGAAGCCGGCGATGGAGCGGTCCTCCAGCCGCACGATCGGCTGATAGAGGATCGAAATTTCCTGGCGCTCGATGGCGCGGCGCAATTCGCTCTCCAGCGTCAGGCGGTCGGTCTTTCGCGCACGCATCGCCGGCTTGTACACATCGATACGGTCGCCGCCGATGCGCTTGGAATGATACATCGCAAGCTCTGCGTCCTTGATGATCTCGTCGGAGAGCTGGGTCTGGGGATCGGACAGCGCGAGCCCAATCGAGGCCGTCAGGAAGATCTCGCGGTCGTTGAATGCGATCGGCGCGCGGATGGTCTTGCGGATGGTCTCGGCGAAGGCGGTGATGCGCGCGGGATCCTGTTCCGACATCAGGATCAGGCCGAACTGGTCGCCGGCAAGCCGCGCCAGCGTGTCCTGCGGCTTGAGAATTCGCGTCAGCCGCCGCGCCAACGTCAGCAGAATGGAGTCGCCGACCGCGATGCCGACGGAATCGTTGACCTGCTTGAAGCGGTCGAGGTCGATCACCATCAGCGTCGGCCGCAGGTTCGGCACCGCCTTGGCGAAATTGGCGACGGCGCCGAGGCGGTCGATGAACAGCTTTCGATTCGGCAGGCCGGTAAGGTTGTCGTGCACGGAATCATGAAGCATCCGCTCTTCGGCGTTCTTCATCTCGGTGACGTCGGTCAATGTGCCGACCACGCGCGAGACCTCGCCATCAGAGCCGACCACCGGGCGCGCCTTGAGCGCAAACCACATGAAATGGCCGTCGGGCGTGCGCAATCGAAAGTCTTGCACCAGCCGGCCCCGGCGTTGATCAAGTACACTGTCGAGTGCGGCGCGAAAGCGGTCCTGATCGAGTGGATGCAATACCTCCAGCCATTTCGCGGCGGGGCCCTCCAGCGTGCCGCGCTTCAAGCCGAGCAGGCTTTCGGTCTCGGGGCTGGTGAAGACCTTGTCGGCGGAAACGTCCCAATCCCAGATCAGGTCGCCGGAGCCTGCCAGCGCCAGCGCGCGACGCTCGACGTCGGAGACGATGCCGGTGGTGGCGCCGCCGCCGGCAAACGCATGCTGCATGACCGTAAATCCGATCAGCATCACGATCAGCACGAGGCCGCCGAGCAGCGCAGGCCCGACGATGTCGTTGGTGACGGAACCCGCAACCGTCATCCCGGCCGCGATCACCCACACGACCAGCAGGAACCAGGTCGGGATCAACAGCACCGCGCGATCAAAACCGTGCGTCGAGAGATAGACGATCAGCGCGAAGCCCGCGAAGGCAATCAAAACCAGCGAGATCCGCGCGATGCCCGACGCCACGGCCGGATCGAACAAAGCGAGCGCCACCAGCGAGCCGAGAAAGGCGAGCCAGCCGACGGTGATATGGGAATAGCGCACGTGCCAGCGGCTGAGGTTGAGATAGGCGAACAGGAACACCAGGAGCGTCGCCGCCAGGATCGCCTCGCCCGCCGCGCGCCAGATCCGCTCGGCATTGTTCGACATGTCGAGCACCTTGGCCCAGAAGCCGAAATCGACGCCGATATAGACCAGCACCGCCCACGCCAGCGCGGCGGCGGCGGGGAACATGATAGAGCCCTTGACCACGAACAGGATGGTCAACACCAGCGCCAACAGGCCGGAAATGCCGATCACGATGCCCTGGTACAGCGTGAACGAATTGACCTTGTCCTTGTAGGCGTCGGGCTCCCACAGATAGAGCTGCGGCAACTTGTCGGTGCGCAATTCGGCGACGAAGGTGATGACGGCGCCGGGATCGAGCGTGATGCGGAAGACGTCCGCGGTCGGGCTCTCCTGGCGTTCGGGCCGATCGCCGGTCGACGGCGTGATGGTCGCGATACGCGACAGTCCGAGATCGGGCCACAACAATCCCGAGGAGACGATGCGGTAGTGCGGCGCGACGATCAGGCGGTCGAGCTGGTCGTCGGTGTTGTTGGCGAGCGCGAACACCACCCAGTACTGCCCGCCTTCGCGGGCGCGGACCTCGATGCGGCGGACGATGCCGTCAGTGCCGGGCGCGGTCGAGACCTGGATGCGATCGGAATCGCTGCGCTGGTGATCGAGTACGGCGGTGAGATCGATCGCGGGCGCGTCACCGCGGACGCTGACGGCGTCGATCGCGCGGGCTGGCGAAGCCGCGACAAAAATCATGAGGCCCAGCGCAAGCAGCGCTTGGCACCTGATCAGACGCAATGTCAGTTCTCCGCGTTCGACGCCAAAAATGTGCAAGACGCATCGTTGCCGACGCAGATGCGTTCATCGTGCGCGATAAATGACATGAAAGCGAAGGAAATCAAAGGGTTTCCGGTTGTTCTTCGGCCGTCCGCGTTAGGCGACCAACACAATTTTGCCAATATGTTCGCTGGTCTCCATCCGCCGATGCGCGTCGGCGGCCTTTTCCAGCGGGAATGTGCTGTCCATCAGGGGTTTTACCCGCCCTTCGCGCAGCAGCGGCATCACGTTGGCCTCGATCGCCAACACCATCGCCGCCTTGTCCGCGTTACTACGGGGGCGCAACGTCGAGCCGGTGTGGATGAGCCGTTTCACCATCAGTTTGGCAAAATTGGCGGTTGCCTTGGGCGTGCCCGAGAGAAACGCGATCTGGACGATCCGTCCGCCGATCGCGGCGGCCTCATAATTGCGGTCGATGTAGTCGCCGCCGACCATGTCGAGAATGACGTCCGCGCCTGCGCCCGCGGTCACAGCCTTGACCTCGGTGACGAAGTCTTCCGACTTGTAGTTGATCGCGCGATCGGCGCCGAGCTTGATGCAAGCATCGGCCTTGTCTTTCGAGCCGACGGTGACGACGACGTTGGAGCCGAATGCTTTGGCAAGCTGGATTACCATGGTGCCGATGCCGGAGGAGCCGCCATGGACCAGCAGCGTCTCGGCCGGCTTCAGCGCGCCGCGCTCGAACACATTGTGCCAGACCGTCATCAGCGTTTCGGGGATGGCGCCGGCTTCCTGCATGGTCAAGTGAGCTGGAACCTTCATCGCCTGGGCGTCTTGCGCGATGGCATATTGCGCGTAGCCGCCGCCGGCCACCAGCGACATCACCTTGTCGCCGACCTTGTGCTTTTTCGCGGCGCTTCCGACCGCGACCACCTCGCCGGCAATTTCAAGGCCGGGCAGGTCGCTGGCGCCGGGCGGCGGCGGATAGGCGCCGGATCGCTGGGCCACGTCGGGGCGGTTGACCCCGGCGGCTGCAACCTTGACCAGGATCTGGTCGGGCGCGGGCAGCGGCACCGGGCGGGTTTCGGGCACAAGCACTTCGGGACCGCCGGGCTTGGAGATGCCGATCACGGTCATTTGCGTAGGGACGTTTTGCATGATTTGTCCTCGGCCAAGCGCTCATGATTTGATGCGGCATCTGCTTAGCCAGCGCGGCTTGCGCTGGCAACCGTTTCCAAAGGAGCGCTCGAGCGAGGAGGACGATTCATGGCCATCGAAGACGACGACCGGCCGCGCAAGAAGATCACCCACGAGATCGGCCAGGACTTGTCGCTGCTGTCGGTCGAGGAGCTGGCTGAACGCATCGCGCTGTTGACTTCCGAAATCGAGCGGCTGCGCGAGGCGGCCGCCAGGAAGCGCGCCTCCAAGGACGCGGCCAACAGCATTTTCAAGTCGTGATGTCGGTCATTGGCCGACATGGCAAATGAAGCTTGAATAAAATCGCTCGTTTACGATTGATTAAGCTTTCGCGTTTATGACTGAGGTCGTCCTCGTTTGGACACCGAGTGGCTCCTGTCCACTCTGTTTGACGCCTCCCTGTTATCAACTTCAAAGGCCGCCGGAAACGGCGGCTCTTTTTTTGGGGCGTCTTGCTGTCGCCGCACAACTGTCCCGAATCCGCACCTTCCGGGCCCGGACGATCTGATTGGGCCCACCGCGCGGAAACCATAAAAAGTCTTGCGGCTGGACTCTGGCCCAAGAGCGCGCAATGATTTGTTCATCATAAGCCGGGGCGGCGGAGCCCGGCGGGGCAAACAACAAGTAAACAGTAGCGTGAGGGCGTTAACTATGGCGGACCATTCGCAAGGCGAATCCGCGCTCGTTCAGTTCAGCGAGCGGCTCACTAATTCCGCGGCATTTGGCACGCTGTTCCGGGAAGGCATGGATCTGGTCGAGGAGACCGCCGCCTATCTCGATGGGGCCGGACGCGTCGAGGCCAAGGCGCTCGAGCGCGCCATCAGCCTGACCTACGCGACCGAGAGCATGCGGCTGACCACACGCTTGATGCAGTTGGCGTCGTGGCTATTGTTGCACCGCGCGGTAAAGGAGGGCGAGATGACGCTGACCCAGGCCAATCGCGAAAAGACCAAGGTCAAGCTGAGCGCCGCCGAGCCCGGTCCGGACGACATGATCGCAAAGCTGCCGCAGCAGCTGCAGGACCTGATCTCCCGCTCGATGAGCTTGCAGGCCCGCGTGCGCCGCCTCGATATCACCATTCATGCGCCGGCGTCGGAGCACACGACGATCGGCAATCCGCTGGTGCCCCAGCTCAATCGCCTGAAGGCGGCGTTCGAGCAGTAGTCGCGCGCCACCGCGACCAACAAAAAGCGACAAACAAAAAACGCCCCTGAAAGTCGGGGGCGTTTTGCTGTCCCGGAGATTTGAGAAGGCTCAGTCCTTCTTGAGGAAGCCCGAGAACTTCTTCTGGAACCGCGACACGCGGCCGCCGCGATCGAGAATCTGCTGGGAGCCGCCGGTCCAGGCCGGATGCGATTTGGGGTCGATGTCGAGGTTGAGCTTGTCGCCTTCCTTGCCCCAGGTGGAACGCGTCTGGTATTCGGCGCCATCGGTCATTACGACCGTAATCATATGATAATTCGGGTGAATTTCGGCCTTCATGGCATATCCTTGGGCGGCTCGCGCCTGTGCTCGACAATGCTGCGGTGACGGATTTGGGCCGCTCTATAACGCAAGCGCCCCGTCAAAACAAGCCGCGGATCCTTGAGTAATTTCCCGCGATTGCCACGGGCTGTGGTCGGGCCTATCTGGGGATGACGACGTGGTGGGTCAGATATCATGAGCGCATTGGAACGGCTTGAAGAGCGGCATGGCGAGGCATTGCCACGGCCGGACGTGGAGCCGACCGCGGCCTCTGTCGTCGAGGCGGAGCTGGCCGAACTACCGGCCAAGGGCACCGCACGGCTGCGTCCCCTGCTGGCGCTTGCGCCCTACGTTGCACGCTACCGCGGACGCGCCTTGCTCGCACTCGTTGCGCTCACCGTCGCCGCCTTGACGACCCTGCTGGTGCCAGTCGCGGTGCGGCGGATGATCGATTTCGGCTTCACGCCGCGCGGCATCGCGATGATCAACAGCTATTTCAGCGTGATGATCGCGGTCGTTGCGGTGCTCGCCATTGCCAGCGCATCGCGCTATTACCTCGTCATGACCATCGGCGAGCGCATCGTCGCCGATCTGCGTCGCGACGTGTTCGCGCATCTGCTCTCGCTGTCGCCGGTCTTCTTCGATTCCGCCCGCTCGGGCGAACTGATCTCGCGGCTGACCGCCGATACCACCCAGATCAAGTCGGCGGTCGGCGCCTCGGTTTCGATCGCGCTCCGCAACCTGATGCTGTTCATCGGCGCGACCGCGATGATGGTGATCACGAGCCCGAGGCTCTCCGGCCTGGTGCTATTGGCCATTCCACTGATCGTGCTGCCGCTGGTGGCATTCGGGCGCTGGGTGCGGCGGCTGTCGCGCAACGCCCAGGATACGCTGGCGGATGCCTCGGCCTATGCCTCCGAGCTCGTTGGCGCGATGCGGACCGTACAGGCCTATACCGGCGAGCGGCTCGCCGATGCGCGCTTTTCCGGCGAGGTCGAGCAGGCCTACGAAGCCGCGCGCACCTCGACCCGCGCGCGCGCGGTCTTGACGGCGATCATCATCTTCATCGTCTTCACCAGTGTCGTGTTCATCCTCTGGATCGGATCGCGTGACGTGCTGACCGGCACCATCACGCCCGGCCGTCTCGGCCAGTTCGTGCTGTATGCGGCGTTCGCGGCCGCAGGCCTCGGTCAGCTCAGCGAAGTCTGGGGCGAGGTCTCGGCCGCATCGGGCGCTGCGGAACGGTTGTTCGAAATCCTTGCCGTCAAGCCCGAGATCACGCCGCCGACCTCTCCGCGTGCACTGCCGCGACCTGCGCGCGGCGATGTCAGCTTCGATGATGTCAGCTTCGCCTATCCTTCACGACCGAGCGTGCCCGCTATCGAGGGTGTTTCGTTCTCCGTGCGTCCTGGCGAAAAAGTCGCGATCGTCGGTCCGTCGGGCGCCGGCAAGAGCACGCTGTTTCATTTGTTGTTGCGCTTCTACGACCCCGCGCGGGGCGCGATCTCGTTCGACGGCGTGCCGATCAAATCGGCCGATCCGAAACTGGTTCGCGCGCATATCGCCCTGGTGCCGCAGGATTCGGTGGTGTTCGCGGCTTCCGCCCGCGACAACATCCGCTTCGGCAGGCCTGAGGCCAGCGATGCCGAGGTCGAGCGCGCCGCCGATCTCGCGCATGCCACCGAATTCATCCGCCGGCTGCCCGCGGGTTTCGAAGCGCCGCTCGGCGAGCGCGGCGTGACATTGTCGGGCGGCCAGCGCCAACGCATCGCGATTGCGCGCGCCATCCTGCGCGACGCGCCATTGCTGCTGCTTGACGAAGCGACGTCGTCGCTGGATGCGGAAAGCGAGACGCTGGTGCAGACCGCGCTGGAGGAATTAATGCGTCATCGCACGACGCTCGTGATCGCGCATCGGCTGGCTACCGTGCTGTCGTGCGACCGCATCCTGGTGCTGGACCAGGGCCGCATCGTCGAGCAAGGCACCCACACGTCGCTGGTTGCCGCCAGCGGACTCTATGCACGGCTGGCGCGGTTGCAGTTCGAGGGGGTTTAGTCCTTCCACTCCATCTTCAGCACCGGCTTTCCCGAGGTCGGGTTGACGTCACCGCCGGCGTGCACGAATCCATTGCGTTCGTAAAAGCGGATCGCCCTCGCATTGTCGGCGTTGACTAAAGCGTGATGAAGTTAGGTTCCTCCATATCCTGAGTTTGCCAAGTAGCTTGCGCATTCTTCGGGCGTGAAGAGCTGGAGAACTTCGCCGATGGCGAGGCAAACAGTTTCGACCGTTCGGGCGGCAAGTTTTCGCAGGAAGTGCTTGAGCTTGGCGAAGACCTGCTCGATGGGGTTCAGGTCGGGC
>VAZG01000080.1 GCA_005885285.1 Alphaproteobacteria bacterium
CAGCGCCTTGTAACGCGCCTCGTCCGTCTTCTTGAGATAGTCGAGAAGCGAACGGCGCGTCGACACGAGCTTCAGGAGACCGCGGCGCGAATGGTTGTCCTTGACGTGGCTCTTGAAGTGCCCGGTGAGATTGTTGATGCGTTCCGACAGGATCGCGACCTGAACCTCGGGCGAGCCGGTGTCGCCGGCCTTGGTGGCATTTGTCTTGATGACTTCCGCTTTGCGTTCGGCGGTAATCGACATCGTCAAATTCTCTCGTTGCGACCGGAACTGGCAGTCAGTCCGGTCAGGTTGAACACGCGCTTGGGGATGAGTTCGCCATTGCCAATCTCGGCGAGCGCCAGAAGACGGCCTGCCACCGTGACATAGACTGTGCCGCTACTATTTGGCGCATCCCGTCCGCGCAACAAAACGGCCTGGCCCCTGTGGAGCCTTGCCGCGTCAGCCCGAGTGACGGCCAGTGCCGGGATGTCGTCCAGCGCGGTCTCAACGGGCAAAAGCGCGTCGGCGAGGCTGCCCTCGCCAGACGCGGCTCTATCGCACAAAGCCTCCAGCTGTTCCAGCGGAATCATGTCTTTCTCGCCAAACGGTCCGGCCAGGGTCCGGCGCAGTCCGCAGATATGGCCATAGCAGTTAAGGATGCGGCCGATATCGCGGGCCAGCGCCCGGACATAGGTTCCCTTGCCGCATTCGGCTTCGAACATGGCCAGGTTCTTATCTGGTTGATTTACAAGGGATAAATGGTGAATCTCGACCGGGCGCGGTGCCAGTTCGACGTGCTCGCCGTCGCGCGCCAGATCGTAGGCGCGCTCGCCCTGGACCTTGATCGCGGAGTATCTTGGCGGGACCTGTTCGATCAGCCCGGTGAAGCGCGGCAGCAGCTCGCGGATGGCTTCCGGCGTCGGCCTCGCGGCGCTCGCATGGGTGACGCGGCCTTCGGTGTCGTCGGTGTCGCGCTCTTCGCCCCAGGCGACCATGAAGCGATAGCGCTTGCGGCCGTCCATCACATACGGGACCGTCTTGGTGGCCTCGCCGAGCGCGATCGGCAAGCCACCGGAGGCGAGCGGATCTAGCGTGCCGGCATGACCTGCGCGCTTGGCCTGGAACAGACGTTTGACGATCGCGACCGCATGCGTCGACGTCATGCCGATCGGCTTGTCGAGCACGACCCAGCCATGGACGTCGCGCTTGTCGCGACGCGGCTGGTTGTTTTGCCGCGCCGGCCTGGTCTCGCGCGGATCGTTGGCGCGCGGCGAATCGCCACGTTGTGCATCCGGAAAAATATTTTTTTGCGCACCGTGCTGTTCGGCAGTTTGCGAGCCGATCGCGCCGTTTGCGGGGGTCACGCTCATTACTTTTTGTCCTGATCTGATGCGAGGTCTCTTTGCACCGCAGGTGTTCGCAGTAATTTCTCTATTCGTTCCGCCTCATCGAATCGTTCATCAACACGGAAGCGAACATCAGGCGCAAATTTCAGGTTAACGCGGCGCGCGATTTCGCCGCGCAGGAATTTCTTGTTGCGCTCGAGCGCCGCGAGCACGATGTCGGTGTCGCGTCCGCCGAGCGGCATTACATAGATGGTCGCAAGCTTGAGGTCTGGCGACATCCGCACCTCCGGCACCGTAATGATGTGGCCTTCGAGATCGGGGTCGTGCACGTGACCCTGCGCGAGAATGTCGGCAATCGCATGGCGCACGGCTTCACCGACGCGCAATTGTCGTTGCGAGCCGCCTGGCGCGGCGCCCTTCTTCTGGTTGTGGCGGGGCATTATCAATCCTAATTGTCGGCATCACTCGCGCAAAGCGGGTGACCCCATATTTCGCGTCCAAAATTTATCTCCAAATTTGCTTCCGTGGCTGCCGCATGCCCCGCCTTTCGCGGGGCATGCGGTCCAATTGAGAAATCCACACGCTTTGTAAGGTTCGGACTTACAGCGAGCGCTGGATCGTCTCCACGCGATAACACTCGATAACGTCGCCGACACGCATGTCGCCGTAATTCTCGAACGCCATGCCGCATTCCTGGCCGGCCTGCACTTCCTTCACTTCGTCCTTGAAGCGCTTCAGTGTCGAGAGCTTGCCTTCGTGCACAACGACATTGTCGCGGATCAGCCGGACATTCGCGCCGCGTTCCACCGTGCCGTCGGTGACCCGGCAGCCCGCAACCTTGCCGACCTTGGAAATGTTGAAGACTTCCAGGATCTGGGCGTTGCCCAGCATGGTCTCGCGCAAAGTGGGCGCGAGAAGGCCCGACATCGCCTTTTTCACATCATCCACAAGGTCGTAGATGATATTGTAGTAGCGGATTTCGATACCGTTGCGCTTGGCGGCGGCGGCAGCCTCCTTGTTGGCGCGGACCGAAAAGCCGATGATCGCGGCGTTAAAGCCTTCCGCCAGCGTGACGTCGGATTCCGAGATGCCGCCGACACCGGCATGCAGGATGCGGGCGGCGACTTCCTCGGTGCCGAGCTTCTCCAGCGATCCCAAAATCGCTTCGAGCGAACCCTGCACGTCGGCTTTGACGATCAGCGGGAATTCCTTGCGACCCGACGTCTTGAGCTGCGACATCATCTGCTCGAGCGAGCCGCGCATGCCGGAAATCGAGGCGGCGGCGTTCTCGCGCTTTTGATGGGCGCGATAGCTCGTCACCTGGCGGGCGCGGGCTTCGTTGTCGACGACAGCCAGACGATCGCCGGCCTCCGGCGGTCCGTTGAAGCCGAGGACCTCGACCGGCACCGAGGGACCTGCTTCGTCGAGGGTCTCGCCCTGATCGGAAATCAGCGCGCGGACGCGGCCCATTTCGGCGCCGGCCACGACGATATCGCCGACGCGCAGCGTGCCACGCTGCACCAGCACGGTTGCCACCGGACCACGGCCGCGATCCAGCTTGGCTTCGATCACGGTGCCTTCGGCGGGACGCTCTGCATTGGTCTTGAGGTCGAGCAGGTCGGCCTGCAGCGCGATCATTTCGAGCAGCCGGTCGAGATTGGTTTTGTTCTTGGCCGAGACCTCGACGTCGACGACGTCGCCGCCGAGCGATTCGACCTGCACCTCGTGCTGCAACAGCTCGGTGCGGACGCGTTCCGGCTTGGCGTCGGGCTTGTCGATCTTGTTGATCGCCACGATCATCGGGACCTTGGCCGCCTTGGCGTGGTTGATCGCTTCCACCGTCTGCGGCATCACGCCGTCGTCGGCCGCGACCACCAGCACGACGATATCGGTCACCTTGGCGCCGCGCGCGCGCATCGCGGTGAACGCGGCATGGCCCGGCGTGTCGATGAAAGTGATCTTCTTGCCGCTTTCCGGCGAGGTCACCTGATAGGCGCCGATATGCTGGGTGATGCCGCCGGCTTCGCCAGAGACCACGTTGGCGTGGCGCAATGCGTCGAGCAGCGAGGTCTTGCCGTGATCGACGTGGCCCATCACGGTCACGACAGGCGAGCGGGGCTCGGTGTCGGTGGAATCGTCGACAACGTCGAACAGACCTTCCTCGACGTCGGATGCGGCCACGCGCTTGACGGTATGGCCCATTTCCTCGGCGATCAGCTGCGCGGTGTCGGCGTCGATCACGTCGGTGATCTTGTGCATCGCGCCCTGCTTCATCAAAAGGCGGATGACGTCGACCGCGCGCTCCGTCATGCGGTTGGCGAGCTCCTGGATGGTGATGGCTTCCGGGATCGTCACCTCGCGGATCAGCTTTTCCTTTGGCTCGTTCGCAGCATGCCCCTTCAGGCGCTGGGTGCGGCGGCGGAACGAGGCGATCGAGCGCTCGCGCACCTCGTCCGCATTGAGCGCGGTGACAACGGTCAGGCGGCCGCGCTGCTTCTGCGGCGCCGGCTTGTGGGTGGTTTTCGGTGCTGCCGCCGGACGCAGGGCGCCGCCGGGGCCACGCCGAACCTGGCGCGGCCCTTCGTCCTCCTCGACCTCGGCGGCGATGCCTGGCGCACGGCCGACGGTGACGACCGCCGGGCGGGCTGCCGCTGTTGTCGCCGCTGGGCGGGAGGTCTCGGCTTCGCCAAAGCGCTTCTTGGCTTCGAGTTCGGCCTTGCGCTTGGCTTCTTCATCGTGCCGATGGCGATCTTCTTCAGCCTTGCGGCGGGCTTCGGCCGCTTCGCGCTCGGCCTGCTCGATGCCTTCGCGGCTGGCGCGGCGCCTGGCTTCTTCTTCCGCGATCTTGCGCTCTTCGATGTCACGCACTTTGGCGTCGGCAAGCGCGCTGGCGCGGGCCGAACGCTCGTCTTCGGTGAGTGTGCGCAACACCACGCCGGATGCACTGCGAGGCTGAGCCGGCGGACTCGCTGCCGGACGCGCGAGCGGCGCCTTGGCCGGTGCGGCCTTGGCGGCGACCGGTTCGGGCGCATGCGTTTCCGGCGCGGGCGCTTCGCCTGGCAGGCGGCGCTTGCCGCGCTTTTCGACCACCACCTGCTTGGTGCGGCCGTGGCTGAAGCTCTGGCGCACGGTGCCCGTCTCGACGCGCGGCTTGAGCGTCAAGGTCTTGCTCGGGACACTCAGTGGCTTGTCGCCAGAAGTTTTCCTATCCACCATTCAGCAGTCCTAATCTTGGTTAGCGCCGTGCGTCGCCGCACCGTCGTTGGATTTCGTCAGTTAGAATTCGTGCCCGCTGCGCCGGCAGTCTTGTCGTCGTCCGCCATCCGGTATCGGACCAGGGTCTGGCTGCGCGACAGGAATGTCCTGCTCGCCGGGCCCGCGAGCAGCGCAGCATGTATCACATTTGACCGGCCCAGTGCCAAATCCAATTGTGCTGATGTCAGTGCGGTGACGATCGGAAATCCCCCGGATTTACCAATATTTCCAGGATTTTGCCGCGCCAACGCATCCAATTTGCGGATTCCGTCGCCAGCCCCGTCGCAAGCATGGATCAGGGCCGCGACCGCAGCCTGCGGGCGCGGTCCCGTCAGGGTGGCCTCGACCTTGCCGAATCCGGAAACCACCTGGCCGGCTTTGGCGGCGATCGCAAGCGCGTCGATTGTGCTCTGCACCAGCAGGGCTTCCGTATCGTCGGCAAGCGTGGCCGCCGCGCGGACGTCACGTTTGAAACCCCTACTGAAATGGTTACGCCGGACCGCTTCTGCAACCGCGCGGTGCGAAGCGGAGACCCAAAGACCGCGGCCGGGAAGCTTGCGCTTGAGGTCCGGAACCACCTCGCCCGACGGCGAGACGACGAACCGGATCAGTTCGTCGATCGGCCGGACCTTGCGGCTGACCGCGCACATCCGCACCGTCGCGGACTTCTCGGTCCGCGGTCCGTTGTCGAGATCGGGGTCAGCAATGGCAAGCATACGGGCGACATGGCTCCTTAAACCGGTTGATCTTCGGTGGCCTCGGCCGGCTCGGTCTCCTTGGCGAGGTCGGCCTCGGTGATCCAGCCGGCGATGACGCGCGCCTGCATGATCATGCGTTCGGCGTCGTCGCGCGAGGATTCGATGCCATCGAGGATGCCGGCATGCTTGGTCGGCTCGCTTCCTTCCTTGCGCTCGGTCCAGCCCACTAGATCGTCGGTGGCGCAGCCGGCCAGATCCTCGACGCTCTTGATGTCGTTCTCGCCGAACTTCACCAGCATCTTCGAGGTCACGCCAGGGACCGCCTTGAGGGCGTCCTCGACGCCAAGTTCCTTGCGCTTGGTTTCGAGCTCACCTTCAAGCTGCTCAAGGTATTCGCGGGCCCGGTTCTGCAGTTCGGTGGCGGTTTCATCATCGAAACCTTCGATCCCGGCCAGCTCCTTGGCGTCGACCAGCGCGAGTTCCTCGACCGACGTAAAGCCTTCCGACGCCAGCAACTGTCCGACGACTTCGTCGACATTGAGCGCTTCCATGAACACCCGGGTCGAGTTTTCGAAATCGGCCTGACGGCGCTCGGATTCCTCCTGTTCGGTGAGAATGTCGATGTCCCAGCCGGTCAATTGCGAGGCAAGGCGTACATTCTGGCCGCGACGGCCGATCGCCAGCGAGAGCTGGTTATTGGTGTCGGGAACGACGACTTCGATCCGTTCGCGGTCTTCGTCGATCACGACCTTGGCGACTTCGGCCGGCGCCAGCGCGTTGACGACGAAGGTGGCGATGTCGGGGGACCACGGAATGATGTCGATCTTTTCGCCCTGCAGCTCGTTCACCACGGCCTGCACGCGCGAGCCGCGCATGCCGACGCAGGCGCCGACCGGATCGACCGACGAATCCCGGGAAATCACGCCGATTTTCGCGCGCGAGCCGGGATCGCGGGCCACGGCCTTGATCTCGACGATCCCGTCATAGATTTCCGGCACTTCCTGCGCGAACAGTTTCGCCATGAATTGCGGGTGGGTGCGCGAGAGGAAGATCTGCGGGCCGCGGGTCTCGCGTCGTACGTCGAAGATATAGGCGCGGACGCGGTCGCCGTTGCGGAACACCTCGCGCGGCAGCATTTCGTCGCGGCGCACGATGGCTTCGCCGCGGCCAAGATCGACAATGACGCTGCCATATTCGACGCGCTTGACGATGCCGTTGACGATGTCGCCGATCCGGTCCTTGAATTCCTGGTATTGCCGATCGCGCTCGGCCTCGCGCACCTTCTGCACGATCACCTGCTTGGCCGACTGCGCGGCGATGCGGCCATATTCCAGCGGCGGCAGCGTGTCGGCGATGGTGTCCCCGATCTGCGCGCCCGGATTTGCCCTGCGCGCATCTTCCAGCGAAATCTGGTTCGCCGAGTTCTCGACATGCTCGACCACCAGCATGTGGCGCGACAGTCGCAGTTCGCCCTTCTTGGCGTCGATTTCAGCGTGCACATCGGTTTCGCTGCCGTAGCGGGCCCGCGCTGCCTTGGCGATGGCGTCTTCCATCGCCGCGATGACGATGCCGCGGTCGATCGACTTCTCGCGCGCCACCGCGTCCGCGATCTGCAGCAGTTCGAGTTTGTTGGCGCTGACTGCCATGACCTAGTCTCCTTTGGTAGGATCGAATGCGCCTCTGCGCGTTTTCTCTGCGGCGAGGCGGTGTTGTTTGGTGTTTTTCGGAGCCGGCTTTTTCTGCGGCTTCGGCTTTGCGTGCGGCGGGGGCGGCGGCTCGAGCCCGAGATTGCGCTTGAGCTCACGTTCCGCGGTCTTGCCGCGCCGCATCGATTCCGCAATCAGATCGTCGGTCAAAACCAGCCTAGCCTCCGCGATATCCTCCATCGCCAGCAGCGTGTCGGCATCTTGGCCCGGGCGTGTGTCATCGCGATGTAACCGCACCGCCTGACCTTCGACGCCGGCGAGTGTGCCGCGGAACCGCTTGCGGCCTTGATGGGCGAGCGCCATCTCGATTTTCACGAGGTAGCCGGCGTAGCGTTCGAAGTCGGAGCGGCGTACCAGCGGCCGGTCGATGCCCGGTGAGGAGATTTCCAGCCGGTAGGCGCGCTCGATCGGATCGGCAATGTCGAGCACGGGAGAAAGCGCGCGCGAAATCGCCTCGCAATCCTCGATCTGCATCGATCCGTCAGGCCGCTCCGCCATGATCTGGACGGTGCAGCCGGCCTCGCCCGAAATCCTGATCCGGACCAGCCGGTAGCCCATGCCCTGCAGCACCGGCGTTGCGACCGCCGACACCCGCGCGGCCATGCCGGGTTCCACCACCAGGCGTGGTTCGGCCAGCAGATCATTGTCCACGGAACCCAGAATCGGATCGGTCATGTCCAGCGTCAAAATCGGTCTATCTTGCATTGGGTTGGCCGGGCCAAACGGTCCGGCTGCGCTAGCCAGAACGAACTTGGGCTGCGCCGGGTCCGCTCAGGTAACAAAAAAGAGCGGGTCCCGGGGGGCCCACTCTCAATACGCGATCGTATGAGAACCTTAAGTTGCCGTCGATATAGCGGTTTTGGCGCAATCCGGCAAGGCCCGGCGAGGCCAAACGATGCGATTTTGCCGCCCTCGCGCTCCGCTTTCGAACCTAACGCTTCCTTCACGAACCCCGCCTAAATTGCGCACAATCTGGTGTCCCGAACGTCTTGAGCACCGCTAGGCGACGCGCCGGTTTTGAGTGTGTTGATGACAGCCGCCACGTCGCTGATCCCCGGGCTCGATGAGATCGTCAGGCATGGCGATCCCCAGCGCCGCACTGAGGCCGCGCGGGCGATCGCGGAGCTGTTCTTCCAGGACGCTGCGAGGC
>VAZG01000081.1 GCA_005885285.1 Alphaproteobacteria bacterium
CGCCGAGTTTTTGGCAGGTGATGCCTTTCGCGCCCGCCTCGATCTGCAGCTTCGCCAACAGCGGGCTCTTGTGGGTCTTGATGTGCGGCCGATTGGCGACGCCGGCTGCATCGCAGGCCGACTGGACGCGCGCGATATTGCGCTCGACCTTGTCCATGTCGATGACGGCGCAGGGCGTGCCATATTCACGGGCGATCTTGGCAGCGAGCGGCGTGGTCATGATCAGGCCTGTTCGATTTCTTCGCGCAGCACTTCCAGCTCCAGCCAGCGGTCTTCGGCGGCGGCAAGGTCCCGCTGCGCGGCTGCGATCGCGGCGGAAGCTTCATCAAACTTCGTGCGATCCTTCCGATACAGATCGGGATCGTCAAGGGTGCGCTGCAGCTTCGCAATCTCGGCCTGCAGTTTGGCGATCGCTTTCGGCAAGGTCTCCAGCGCGTGCTTTTCGTTGAAATTAAGCCGCCGCTTTGGCGCCGCCGAAGGCGCGGGAGACTTGGTCTCCCTTTTGTCTTCACCTGCTTTGTCTTGAGCTGCGAGCGCCGGCCTTGCCTCCTCACGCTTGACGTCGGCGCCGCGTTGCGACAGCATGTCGGAATAACCGCCGGCATATTCGATCCACTTGCCATTGCCCTCCGGAGCAATCACCGAGGTCACAACGCGGTCGAGGAAATCGCGGTCATGGCTGATCAGGATCACGGTGCCTTCGTAGTCACCGAGCATTTCCTCGAGCACGTCAAGCGTTTCGAGATCGAGGTCGTTGGTCGGCTCGTCCAGAACGAGAAAGTTGGAGGGCTTTGCCAGCGCGCGCGCCAGCATCAATCGCCCGCGCTCGCCGCCGGAGAGCACCTCTAACGGCGTGCGCATCTGCTCTTGCGCGAACAGAAAATCCTTCATGTAGCTGACGACATGTTTCGGCTTGCCGCCGACCATGACGTGGTCGCTGCGTCCGCCGGTCAAGGCATCCGCCAGCGTCCATTTGGGATCGAGGCTTTCGCGGTGTTGGTCGAGCGTCGCCATCTCGATATTGGCGCCTAACCTGATCGTGCCGCTGTCGGGCGCGTCAGCGCCGGTCAGCAGATTGACCAGCGTCGTCTTGCCGGCGCCGTTCGGCCCGACAATGCCGATGCGGTCGCCACGCTGGAGCCGAATCGAGAAGCCATCGACGATCCGGCGATCGCCAAAGGACTTGCCGATGTTCTTGGCCTCGATGACGAGCTTGCCGGATTTCTCGGCTTCGGAGGCGGCGAGGTTGGCGTTGCCGTCGGAGCCGCGATAATCCCGCCGCTGCTGGCGCAGCGCATGGAGATTGCCGAGCCGCTTGACGTTGCGCTTGCGCCGGCCCGAAACGCCGTAGCGCAGCCAGTGCTCTTCATTGACGATTTTGCGGTCGAGCTTGTGCTGCTCGCGTTCTTCTTCGGCGAGCACCTCGTCGCGCCAGGCCTCGAATGCGGCAAAGCCGCGATCGATCTGCCTGATCTGGCCGCGATCGAGCCAGGCGGTCGAGCGCGACAGGTTGGTCAGGAAGCGGCGGTCGTGGCTGATCAGCACCAGCGCGCCGCGGCCTCTTGCGAGCTCGCTTTCCAGCCATTCGATGGTCGGCAGATCGAGATGGTTGGTCGGCTCATCCAAGAGCAGGATATCGGGCGAGGGCGCCAGTACCCGCGCCAGCGCCGCGCGGCGAGCTTCGCCGCCGGAGAGATGCGCCGGGTCTTCGTCGTCGCGAAGCGCGAGCTGCTCCAACAGATAGCGCGCCCGATAGCGGTCATCGCCGGGGCCCAGGCCTTGCTCGACATAGGAAAGTGTCGTTGCAAAGCCGGCGAAGTCCGGCTCCTGCGGCAGATAGCGGATGGTCGCGCCGGGCTGCACAAAGCGGCTGCCGGAATCGGGTTCGACGGTGCCTGCCGCGATCTTCAACAGCGTCGACTTGCCGGAGCCGTTGCGCCCGATCAGGCAGACGCGCTCGGCCGGTGACACCGTGAGCTCCACGCCTGACAACAGCGGCGTGCCGCCAAAGGTCAGCGTAATGTCTTTCAACTGGATCAGCGGCGGCGCCATCGCTTCAATCCTGACTGGGCGCAGGCTGTTGTGACCGCTGACGCTGGATGCGGCGGATCGCCTGATCGAGCGCAGACAAGAATGCCGAGCGGTCGCGTGGTGCGAAAGATTTGGGACCGCCGGTGATCTCGCCCGACGAGCGCAAATCCGTCATCAGATTGCGCACCGCCAGCGTCATTCCGATCGAAGCTTCCGTGTACGGCCTGCCGTTCGGTGCGATTACCTCGGCACCGGCCTTCACGCACCGGCTCGCCAGCGGGATATCCGAGGTGATGACGATATCGCCTGGGCCTGCGCGCTCCGCGATCCAGTCGTCGGCGGCATCCATGCCAGGGCCGGCCGCAATACGTTCGATCAGCGGCTCCTGCGGCACGCGGATGAAATTGCCGGCAACCACGCTGACCGGCAAGCCATGCCTGATGGCAACGCGATAGATCTCGTCCTTCACCGGGCAGGCGTCGGCATCGACATAAATCCGGGTGGTATGGGATACAGTCATCGTGCGCGCGTGGTACGCTATTCGTCCCGAAATTGCGAGCAAAACGCGGCTTGCCAATATAGTTCCGTCGCGTACGATCAAATGGCGCGACAAGACGGACAAATCCGGGACCTCAAGGACATGACCAGCCGGCTCGAACCCTACCGCGTCTCGGCTTACAACACCTCAAAGCAGTCCGAGAACAAGATCCATGACGATGCGGTGGCGCGCCGGTTCGGATTTTCCGGCGGGCTTGTCCCCGGCGTCGACGTGCTCGCCTATATGCTCCACCTTCCCGTCGCGAAATGGGGCCGCGCCTTCCTTGAGCGCGGCCTGATCGAGGCGCGCTTCCTTAAACCCGTCTATGACGGCGAGAGCGCCAATGTCACGGGCGTGGAGAGTGAGGGCGCAGTTGCGATCGAGGTCGAAAGCGGAAGTGAGCTCTGTGCCGCCGCCAGCGCGTCATTGCCCCCGTCGCCTCCATCGTTTTCGCTCGATGATTTCATCGAAGCTCCCGTCGTCGCCGAGCGCAAACCGGTGAGCGCGAATTCGTACGAGGTCGGCAAATGGCTCGGCACGCTGCCGCGCGACTGGGCCGGCGATGCGGCCAAAGAATATCTTGATGACATCAGGGAGCACGACGAGATTTATGCCCGTGAAGGTCTCGGCCATCCCGCCCTGCTGCAGCGGGTGATGAACAAGGTTCTGGTCGACAACGCCATTCTCGGCCCCTGGATTCACGTCGGCAGCCGCATGCAGCTCCTTTCCGCCGCAAAGACCGGCGACCAACTCACGGCTCGCGCGCGGGTGACCGGCAACTACGAAAAGAAGGGTCACCGCTTCGTCGAGCTCGATGCGCTGGTTGTGGCGAACGGCAGGACGCCGTTGGCGCATTGCCGGCACATCGCGATCTATCAGCCGCGCGAACAGGCTGTGGTGTAGTTTACCGACCTCAACTCGTCATTGCCGGGCTTGACCCGGCAATCCATCCGTTTCGTAAGACTCGTGTGAAGTTGGATGGAGACGCGGGTCAAGCCCGCGTATGACAAGTGTTTGGTGTAGCCTGGTTCGTCTAAACGCTCACGCCGCCTTCGCCTTGCCGTCCTGGATCGCGCGCCACACCCGCTCCGGGGTCAGCGGCATATCGATCTGCTTGATGCCGTATTCGGAAAGCGCGTCGAGCACCGCATTGACGAGGCAGACGAGACTCCCGGCGCAGCCGGCTTCGCCGCAACCCTTGGTGCCCAGCGGATTGGATTTTGCGGGCAAGGGATGATCGCCGACTTCCATCAGCGGAACGTCGCCTGCGCGCGGCAGCGCGTAGTCCATGAACGAGCCCGTGACCGGCTGACCGCTGGCGTCGTAGCTGACCTCTTCCATCAAGGCCTGGCCGATGCCTTGTGCGACGCCGCCGTGGAGCTGGCCGGCGACCAGCATTGGATTGACGATGGTGCCGAAATCGTTGACGCCGGTATAGCGTACGACCTGCACCACACCGGTGTCCGGATCGATTTCGACTTCGGCGACATGGCAGCCATTGGGAAAGGTCGAGGGCGTATCTTTGGTCGCATGATCGACATCGAGCGAGGTGGGCACGCCGTCGGGCATCTTGCCTTCGCGCAAGCGCTCGGCGAGCTCCATGATGCCGATAGAGCGGTCGGTGCCGGCGATGGTGAAACGGCCGCCTTCGAATTCGATGTCGGCTTCGGAGGCCTCCATCAGATGGGCCGCCGCCTGCTTGCCCTTGGCGATGACGAGCGCGGACGACTCGACGATCGCCGTCCCGGTCGCGGTGATCGAGCGCGAGCCGCCGGTGCCGTTGCCGAAGCGCACGGCGTCGCTGTCGTTCTGCTCCAGCGTGATGTTCTCGAAGGGCACCCCTAGCTGCGCCGCAAGCACCTGCGCGAACGGGGTAGCATGACCCTGGCCGTAATCGAGTGTGCCGGTCGTAAGCTTGACGGTGCCGTCGCCCTCGAAGCTGATCTTGCCGAGTTCGCCGCTCGGCGGTGCCGTCACTTCGAGGTACGAACCGACCGCGATGCCGCGCAGCTTGCCGCATCTGCGGCTTTCCTTCTTCCGCTTGGCAAAATTGGCGAAATCGGAAATTTCCAGCGCTTTGTTGAAGACGCCGGCGAAATCGCCGCTGTCATAGGTCATGCCGGAAGCGGCTGCGAACGGCAGTTGCGCCGGCTTGATGAAATTCTTCTTGCGCAGGGTGACGCGGTTTATTCCCATCTCGTCGGCGGCGCGATCGATCAGCCGTTCCATATAGTAATTGGCTTCGGGCCGCCCGGCCCCGCGATAGGCACCCATCAGCGTGGTGTTGGTCAAGACCGTCTTGATGTCGACGGCGAGCAGCGGCGTGCCATAGACGCTCGCGAGATTCCTGCCGATGTTGACCGACAGCGGTACCGGCGCGACGCCCGTGATGTAGGCGCCGAGATTGCCGTAGCCCGAAATGCGCACGGCCAGGAACCTGCCTTCGGCATCGAGCGCGAGCTCGGCATGAATCAGTTGCGAGCGGCCCTGGCTGTCCGACAGGAAGCTGTTGGAGCGCTCATCGGTCCATTTCACCGGGCGGTCCAGCGTCTTCGCCGCGTGCAGGATGCAGGTATATTCGGGATAGTTGACGTTCTTCATCCCGAACGAGCCGCCGACATTGGCGGTGAGGACGCGGACCTTTTCCGGCGGCACGTTGAGGATCCTCGCAAGCATCGCCTTGTTGCCGGCGACGCCCTGGGTCGGAACCTGAAGGGTGTAGCGCTCGGCGGCCTTGTCGAAAGAAGCAAGTGCCGTGCGCGGTTCCATCGGCACTACGGCGACGCGGTTATTGACGATGTCGAGCTTGGTCACATGGGCGGCGCTCGCAAACGCCGCATCGACCTTGGCTGTGTCGCCGTAGTGATAGTCGAGCGCGACGTTGTTGGGGATGTGCTCGTAGAGCTGCGGCGCGCCGGACTTTGCCGCTTCCGCCGCATTGGTGACGGCCGGCAGCGGGTCGATGTCGACCTCGATTGCTTCGGCGGCATCGCGTGCTTGCGCCGCGGTCTCCGCGACGACAACGGCTATGGGATCGCCGACAAAGCGCACCTTGTCGGTCGCAAGCGCCGGGCGGTTGGTCTGCAACAGCGGTGAGCCATCGCGGCTCTTCAGCGGCAGCCCGCAGATAAAGGGGTTGTAATTCGCCGACGCCAGATCGGCGCCGGTCCAGACGCCGAGCACGCCGGGCATCGCCCTGGCGCCCGAGGTCTCGATGCGTTTGACGACGCCGTGGGCATGGCTGGAGCGGACCATCCAGGCGTAGGCCTGGTTCGGCAGGCTGAAATCGTCGGTGTATTTGCCCTTGCCGCGCACAAGCCGGTCGTCTTCCTTGCGGCGGACCGGCTGTCCGACGCCATATTTTTGCAGTGCGATAGCGTCTTCGAGCGAGGACGGGGACGTATGATCTTGCATCTGAAACGCCTGATTTTGCGAGATTTCGCGGGGCTTTCGGATCAGATAACGCGCTGATCGGCCGGCGACAACGCCTGATTGGGCATAGTCCTATGTGATGGGTTGTTGCGTGGGGCCCCCTGGCTGCTAAAGTTTCCGTGAATAGAAATTCCAGGTCGGCCGGCGACGGCCGCGGAAAGACAGTTTGAATGAACGATGACACGCCGCTTCGCGACGGCCCACGGTCGCGCGGGGACGACGGCCAGGGACCGCGCAGCTGTTCAGGGGGAACTGCGGCGGGAGCGGGCCACGAGCATGCTCCGGGAAGCGGGGTCTATGCGGCGCTCGACCTCGGCACCAACAATTGCCGGCTCCTGATCGCCTGTCCCTCCCGCGACGGCTTTCGTGTGGTCGATTCCTTCTCGCGCATCATCCGGCTCGGCGAAGGCATCTCTGCCACCGGCTGCATCAGCGAGGCGGCGATCGAGCGCGCGATCGGTGCGCTGTGCATCTGCCGCGACAAGATCGAAACCAGGAAGGCCAAGCGGCTGCGGCTGATTGCCACCGAAGCCTGCCGTGCGGCGTCGAACGCCGACTGTTTTCGCGATCGGGTGGCGGCCGAGACCGGCATCCACCTCGAGGTCATCGATCGCGAAACCGAAGCGGCGCTGGCGGTGATCGGCTGCTCGCCGCTGCTCGATCCCAGGGGACGTGGCGCCATCCTGTTCGACATCGGCGGCGGCTCGACCGAACTGGTCCGGATCGAGCGCGATCCGGACGAGCCGAATGCCGAGCCGCGGATCAAGGCGTGGATGTCGATCCCGCTCGGCGTGGTTTCGCTGGCTGAACATTTTGGCGGGAGAGACGTGACGCAGCAATCCTATGCACGGATGGTCGAACAGGTCGCACAGTATATCTCGCCGTTCGCAACCGAACACGCTGATGACCTACGCGACATGCATTTGCTGGGCACATCGGGGACGGTAACGACGCTTGCCGGAATCCATCTCAATCTCGCGCGCTACGATCGGCGCCGGGTTGATGGCATCTGGATGAGCGACGCCGATCTCACCTCGACCGTCGCAAAATTGCGCGGCATGAGCTATCAGGAGCGCGCCAACAATAACTGCATCAGCGTCGAGCGCGCCGATCTGGTGCTGGCGGGCTGCGCCATTCTCGATGCGATCCGCGATGCGTTTCCGCTGCGGCGGTTGCGCGTCGCCGACCGCGGCTTGCGCGAGGGCATGCTGGTCGAGATGATGCGCGAGGACGGCGCACTGAAGGCGTGCTAAGCGGGGCTTCATCCTTCGAGACGCGGCTTACGCCGCTCCTCAGGATGAGGTCCTCTAGACCCTCATGGTGAGGGGCGCGGCGAAGCCGTGCGTCTCGAACCACGAGGCCGTTGGTAACCACATCATCTAAATCAAGCAAGACCAACATGGCGAAAGACTCAACCGGCCGGCTGCGTGTCACGGTCAAGACCGGCGGCAAGCGCAAGCTGTCCTCAAAGCTCTGGCTCGAACGCCAGCTCAACGATCCCTATGTGGCGCAGGCCAGGCGCGAGGGCTATCGCTCGCGCGCAGCTTACAAGCTGATCGAGATCGACGACAAATATCATATCCTCAAACCCGGCATGTCGGTGGTCGATCTCGGTGCCGCGCCAGGCGGCTGGAGCCAGATTGCGGCCAAGCGCGTCGGTGCGGCTGACGGCAAAGGCAAGGTGGTCGCGATCGATGTGCTGGAGATGCCGCAGATTGCGGGCGTCAGCTTCGCGCAGCTCGATTTTCTCAAGCAAGACGCCCCGGCAAAATTGACTGCGATGATGGGCGGCCGCGCCGACGCGGTGCTGTCGGACATGGCGGCCAACACCACAGGACATCGCAAGACCGACCAGTTGCGCATCCTTGGCCTCGTCGAAGCCGCGGCCGCGTTCGCTTGCGAGATGCTCAATCCCGCCGGAACGTTTCTTGCCAAAGTGTTTCAGAGCGGTGCCGATGCCGAGTTATTGGCGCAGTTGAAGCGCGACTTCTCAAGCGTCCGCCACGTGAAGCCGGCCTCGAGCCGGCAGGATTCCTCCGAGCGCTACGTGCTGGCGACGGGATTTCGGGGTGAGCCCGATCGATCCTGAGCAATTCCCGCCGCCTCTCGGCCGGCGCTTGGCCGCCGAGGGTTGTCCGGGAGGCGGTAACGGGCGCTGCTTTGCCGCAACCTGCGCATTGGAACCTTATGCCGCAGGGTAGGTTGCTGTGTCCTGCTATTCGCGGCTTCCGCAGGCAGCCTGTCCCCGGCGATATCCCGCGGGGAGCCGCGCGTCCGTCGAGGGAAGGAGCTTTCCCGATGGAGCAACGGATCAGGGTCGGTAATCGACTGTTAGCTGCGTTGCGGCCGGCAGATTTTGATTTGCTCGCGCCTCACCTCCGGAAAGTGTCGCTTGAGCAAGACGCGGTGCTGGTGCGATCGGGAGATCCAATCGAACAGATCTACTTCCCCTGCAGCGGGACGGTCGCGTTCATCATGGAGATGCCGAACGGACAAACGGTTGCAACCGCAATCGTCGGCAATGAAGGAGCCGTCGCCATCCTGACGGCGCTGGGACCCTGCCTCTCTCCCATGACGGCGGTCGTACGCGTCGCCGGGACCGCACTGCAAATCTCTCCGGCGCGGTTTCATGCGGCGCTCAACCGCAGCAGCGCCGTCAGGGACGCGGTTCAGACTCACACCAAGGCGCTATTGGCACAGTTCCAGCACGTTGCCGCCTGCAATGCGCTGCACCCGGTCAAGGGCCGCATGGCCAGGTGGTTGCTCCACATCCACGACCGCGTTGACAGTGACTTCCTGCCGCTGACGCAAGATGCGCTTTCGGAATTGCTTGGTGTGCGGCGAACGACGGTGACGCACGTCGTGCGCAAGCTGCGGGGCTCGCGCGCGATCCGTTCCAATCGAAGGGGCTTGATCGAGGTTGACAGAGCGCGGCTCGAAGCAGCCGCATGCGAGTGCTACGAGGTCATGCGCCGTAGGATAGACCGTATTGTTGCGCCGGAAGAAATTAAGCCCGCCACTCACGCCGTGCCGGCCCACAAGAAAATTTCCCGCGTTCGAGATCCCCTGTTGGCCAGGTTGGATGAAGCGCAACGGGAGACGCAAACCCGCGCGGTCACTGGCCAGCGGGCAAGAGGCCACTAACGGATTGCCTGAACGCCAGCCTCTTTTTTGCCATTCTCGGCGGCCCCGCGCGAATGAAGTTTCATCAGCCCATCGTCTCCGCCATTTCGTTCGGCTCATAAACCCAGGCTTCCCTGGCGAACCATTCGTGATTGGCCTCGCAGATCGCGCAGTAGGTGCGCGCGAAGAATACCGCGCTGCTTCGAAACTTCTCCCGATCCACTCTGATGCCCGTCGAGACGGCGTGTCCCGTTTGAGGGCATTTGATCATGACGATGCCCACCTTGGGTTCTCCTCCCTGTTTTCTCGCTGCCTTTGTAGCAGTCGCTTCGCCGCCGATCGGGTTGGCTTACACCTCTTCTCCCGGCCCTCTTGTCAGTTCATATCAGGCAGCTTTCTGCAGAACTCTCGTGAAGCTCTTCCTGATCGGCTCGGCCGTCTCGGTTGCGACTTTCTGGGCGAGCTCCCAGAGTTCCTTGTTCTGCGCGGAGGTGACTTCAAAGCTCTTTCGGCTCTGTGCGGCTGACAGCTGGATGATTTCCGATAGTGACTTCGTGCCCATCAGATGCGTGAGAAAATCGAAAGCGGAATTGGCGTTGAAACCCGATATCTCGATGACTTTGGCACCGTAGTCCGCGGCCCCCTTGGTGTTGGTCGAATAGGCTTCCCTGAGAATGTCGGCGATCTCACTGGAGGCAGCCTTCATTTTCTCGCAGGTTTCCTTCGCCCGTACCGCGTTTTGCTCGGCGATCCCACTGAAGATGCTGGGCATCGCGAAAAGCGGCATGTCAAAGCCGAGTTTTGGGTTCGATCGATTGGCATTCACTTCGACGTCTAGATTGGTATCATTCACCGGTTTTGTCCTTTCAAGCGCAACTGAAATCACAACAGTCCGATTTGCGTCCCGGCGCCGCCGGACCGCTTGTCGGGCTGTTGAACGGAGAACCAGCCCCAAACTTCCACCCTGCTCAGGTGCTGTCGTGGATAATCCCCGCACCCGCCTGGACCGGATATGCCTGACCAGCGGAGGACCTTCCGTTCGCTTTCTGACTCTCACGTCGGATTTTTTTGCCAGCCATATGTCCAGGACCAAACGGCTAGCTCAGCCGCTGATCCGGTGCGTTCTGGGTGCGACTTTACCGAGGCCTGCGGCATCCCTTGCGGCCGGAAATCTCGACCGCCTTGCGCCCTGAGATTTTCGTGCCCGGCATCGTCGGCATCTATCGGAAACCAGGCCGACACCCAAGGTGGCGACGGAGAAAATCGACGAGAAGACGCCTGCTCTCAATTGGATGCGCTGTGCAGATCCGTTCTGGCTCAAGTTGCGACTTTTGTTCCGTGCCTGGAACCTCCCGGCTGCGCGAGAGTTTGTTAGCGTCACTCTCGTCCGTTCTGGAGGGCTCTTTGGACCGCCGGCGCTTCCTACAGGCAGCGGCCTCTCTGCCGCTTGCATCGTCAACCGCGGGGGCATTGGCACCGCCTGCGCGAGCAGATTCTATTCCGTTCGATCGGTCAATTGTTCGGCAGTTGGCGCGCGACGCGGCAACCAAATCGTACAAGGCCCCCGAGACGAAACTGCCTGATAATCTGGCGAATTTGGACTACGACCATTACCGGCAGATCCGGTTCTTGCCTGAGCACGCGCTGTGGCGCGGTGAAAAGCTGCCTTTCGAGGTGCAATTCTTCCATCGTGGGTTCTTCTATGGCCCGCGCGTGGACATCTACGAAGTCGCCAACGGTCAGGCGACCAGGATTGCCTACCGCTCCGACTATTTTTCGTTTGGCAGCAACCCGCCACCAAATCCGGAGATAGATCTGGGCTTCGCCGGTTTTCGGATTCACGCTCCTATCAACCGACCCGATTACTACGACGAGGTGTGCGTCTTTCTGGGCGCGAGTTACTTCCGGGCAGTCGCAAAAGGAGAAATTTACGGCCTGTCAGCGCGGGGTTTGGCGATCAACACCGGCGAAGCCAAAGGGGAGGAATTCCCCTCGTTCAAGACGTTCTGGATCGAGAAGCCGGCCGTGAACGCCAATTCCATCGTCGTGCACGCCTTGCTCGACAGCGAAAGTGCCACAGCGGCCTATCGCTTCACGATACGGCCTGGCGGCACCACGACCTTCGACGTGGAAATGGCCGTCTATCCGCGCGTCGCTCTCGACCATGCCGGTCTTGCGCCGATGACGAGCATGTTCTTCTTTGGGCCGAACGACCGGATCGAGGTCGATGATTTTCGTCCCGCCGTGCACGACTCCGATGGCATGGCGATCTATAACGGCCGCGGCGAGGAACTATGGCGCCCGCTCAGCAATCCCAGGGATCTGCAGATCAGCACCTTCGCCGACCAGAATCCCCGCGGCTTCGGCTTGATGCAACGGCAAAAGAATTTCTTCGCATATCAGGACATTGAATCGAGTTTCGAGAGGCGGCCAAGCCTGTGGGCCGAGCCGATCGGGGATTGGGGCGAAGGTTCGGTTCAGCTGATTGAAATTCCGACCAAGGAAGAAATCCACGACAATATCGCGGGCTTTTGGCGCCCGAAGGATCCGCTGCAGGCCAAGGGCGAATACACCTACACCTATCGCCTGCATTGGGGTCCGGATACGCCCAAGGGCTCGTCGCTGGCCCGGTTTGCAAGAACAGGTGTCGGCGCAAGAGGCGAAGGTACCAAAATCTTCGTCCTCGACTTGATCGGCGACAAGCTCAAGACGATCGATCCCAACAGCATACGCGGCAACGTCACCGCCGAAAAAACCGAGATCAAGAACATCGTCACTCAGCCAAACCCGGCGATCGGGGGTTGGCGGTTGAGCTTTGAGGTTTCCGTCAAGTCACCGATCGAGCTGCGCGCATCGCTGATGCAGGGCAACGACGCCGTTTCGGAGGTGTGGGTCTATCGATGGGCACCGTGAGGCAAGACCACGACCTTGAATCCTCTCATGGCGCGCCGCGCGGGGCATTCCTTCCACCCGAGGCGCCGCTGCCGATGTCCAAGCAGCAATTGCGAGGCCTTCAGCAAGGCAAGGCTGAAACGAAGGCCGCATTCACGCCGGTGGCGTTGCGGCGCGCCTGCATCTTGATAGGTACCGCGGCAATGACGTTAGCCGGTTCCTACGAGATGTACGAGGTCCTCCAGGTCGGCGGCGTTACGATCCTCGAATGGATCGTGCTGGCCCTCTTCGTGCTGCTGTTCGCATGGGTCGCCTTCTCGTTCATGTCCACGGTGGCTGGATTCGTCGTGCTGCTTTTCCGGATGAAAGATCCGCTCGGCATCGATCCCGAAGCACCGCTTCCGTCGATAATCGGCAGGAATGCGATGTTGTTGCCGACCTACAATGAAGATCCTCCCCGAATCATGGCCCGTCTCAGGGCGATGTACGAGTCGGTCGAGCTATCCGGATATGGTTCAAGGTTCGACTGGTTCGTGCTCAGTGACACGACGAACCCTTCGATCTGGATTGCGGAAGAAAAATGTTTTCTGCGGCTTCGCCGCGAGTTGGGAACCGATAATATCTACTATCGTCACCGCCGCGAAAACACGGCGCGAAAATCGGGCAATATCGAGGACTGGGTCAAGCGGTTCGGCGGCGGCTACGACCACATGATCATATTGGATGCCGACAGCCTGATGACAGCCGACACCATCGTCCGGCTGGCGTCCGCGATGGAGACGCATCCCGGCGTCGCGCTGATCCAGACGCTGCCCGTTGTTGTAAACGCAAAGACGCTGTTTGCGAGATTGCAGCAGTTTTCGGGGCGGCTGTACGGCCCGTTGATCGCCGCAGGGATTGCCTGGTGGCATGGCTCCGAAGGCAATTATTGGGGGCACAACGCCATCATTCGCGTGCGCGCGTTTGCGCAGGACGCGGGTCTGCCCGAGCTGCAGGGTCGCAAGCCGTTTGGCGGACATATTCTCAGCCACGATTTCGTGGAAGCGGCGCTGATGCGGCGAGGGGGCTGGACTATCAGAATGGAGCCCACGCTGGGTGGCAGCTTCGAGGAATGCCCGCCGTCGCTACTGGATTTCGCCGCGCGCGACCGCCGCTGGTGTCAAGGCAACCTCCAACATCTTGCGGTGCTGCCGGCGCGCGGACTGCATTGGGTATCGCGGCTTCATCTGCTCACCGGGATAGGTTCGTATCTCACGGCGCCGCTCTGGCTCTTGTTTCTGGTGTTTGGCATTTTGATCTCCTTGCAGGCGCAGTTTGTGCGGCCCGAATATTTTCCAAAGGGTTTTTCACTGTTTCCAAAATGGCCCGCGCAGGATCCAATCCTCGCGGCTTGGGTTTTTGCAGGTACGATGGGTCTCTTGATCGTGCCGAAACTTCTCGCTTACGTCCTCCTCGGCACTCAAAGGCGAAATCGCAAGCAATTCGGTGGTGGAGCGATCGTTTTTGCAGGTCTCGTTATCGAGACATTTCTGTCAGGCCTGATCGCGCCCGTGATGATGATCTTTCAATCCATGGCGATCGCGGAAATCCTGTTGGGACGCGATGCGGGCTGGCAGGTTCAGCGCCGCGACGAAAGCGAGGTGTCGGGCAAGGAATTGATGCGCCAATATGCCTGGCCGACGTTCTTTGGTGCCGCCATGGCCGCCAGCGCCTATGCGGTGTCGCTGCCGTTGCTGCTTTGGATGACGCCGGTGCTTATCGGCCTCCTGCTTTGCGTGCCCATCGCCATGCTGTCGTCGAGGATTTCTGATCCTGCTTCCACATTGTTCCGTATCCCGGAGGAGGCAGCGCCGCCACGGGTACTGGTTCGTGCGGAGGAATTCGCAACGACCGCCGGTGAAGCTGCCGTGTCTCCGCTGCTCGAATTGCTCAATGACCGCGAATTGCTGGAGAGCCATTTGGCGAATTTGCCCGATGGAGGACGACGCGACCGCGGTCAAGTCGACCCGCACCTGGCGATTGCGCGCGCGAAAATTGAGGAGGCGGAGACGTTCGACGAAGCGTTGGGCTATCTGACGGCGCGCGAGATATTTGCGGTCCTCAACTCACCGATGATGCTGAGAGCCTTGTGTGCCATGCCGCGCAACGATGCGTGACACGGCCTGGTTCGAATTACTCGTGCATCGCCGGGCGACCTCACTGCAGCAGAAACCCCAGTGATCCGGCTCGCTGCAATGCCGTTGGCACCAAATTCGCCGTGCGCGCCGGCGCGATTTTGCTGAACGCGATCAAGCTGATTCTACCTGTCCAGTCCCCCCATGCAAAAATATTTCGCTTGTCTCGTCGGGCAAATCAACTCCACCAGTTTCAGCCGTCTCGTGCCCACATGAGGGGCGTATCGCGAT
>VAZG01000082.1 GCA_005885285.1 Alphaproteobacteria bacterium
TATTAAGATCGTACCGCGGCTACTAAAGAAAGTTCCATTGCGTTGCGGAGCCATCCTGTTCGAGCGTTCGGTCGAACTTGAGGGGAGTTTGCGCATCCCTTATTCACTCTTCTCAGCAACAGAGTGGATACGGGGTAGTAGCCGCAGCTGGGCGCGCATGCGCATAAGGCGCCGCATATGCAGCCGCGCCAGAAGCAGCCGCTAAACAAAGGCACACCGATACGTTATTCAAACGAAAAAATTGTCTTCCAGTCGTTCTTCATGCTGATCACATTCCAGTTTTTCGTTTTTGCCTCCGCATAGAGCGCCGGGGTGAAGGTGCCCACCTTGGTGTCGGGGAGGCCCTGCGCCGGACCATAAGCGTATTCACGCGTTGCATCGTCGTGCAGCACCAGCATCGACAGCCGCGCCCCTTCGCCAGCCCCTGTGTATTCCAGCATCTGCTGGTCTCCGGTCGAGTTGCCGAACGACGCGTTCGGACGCCGACCGATCATCAGGTGAATGCCCTCCGGCTTTCCGGCATCGTTGTCATTGAGCATGAGCTTGGGCTCTTTGATCAGGATCGGCTTGCCGTTCTTGGCATAGTCGTATTTGACGGCCAGCGCCGAGCCGACCACCTGCTCCGGCGGAATGCCGTAGACCTGTTGCGAATACAGCCGCACAAAATCCTGACCAAAGCCGGTCACAATGTAGGTCTTGAAACCATTCGCTCGCAGATAGGTCAGAACCTCCAACATCGGTTGATAGGTGAGTTCGGTGTAGGGGCGCTTCCAGCGTGGATCCCTTGCCGCGGCGAGCCATTTCTTCCCCTCGGCTTCAAATTCATCAGTTGTCATGCCGGTGAGCGTCACCAGAATGATCTTCTCGAGGTCGCGCAACGGGAGCTTGGCAATCGCCTCTCGGTCTCCCGAAAGTACGGTCTTGAATGGCTCAAGTTTTTTCAATGCAGGTTTTTGCTTCGCCAATACCGGAACCCGATCAAGGCAGTACATCATTTGACCGTAAACCGGGTGCTCCACCCAAAGCGTGCCATCCTGATCGAAGGTTGCAATACGCTGTTCTGAGGGCACAAATTTCGGATTTGCCTGATCCGTCGTGTCACGCACGAAATCGAGGATCGCCTGTTTCGCCGGTCCCTCGTTCCACGAGGGCAGTGCGTCGCTCGAAGTTGGGGTCTGCGCCGACGCGGAGATGGCCGCGAGTGGCGCGGACAAGACGGGGAGTAGCGCCAACATCGAGATCAGAGCTCGGCGGTCGACGACTGAACGCGGAATATTTCCTGTCATGTTCAGTTCCTCCCCCTGTGAATCAAAACGCAATATTCGTGACGGCGGGGCGAGTAAGTGTCTGAGCCGCTCCAGGCTTCCAAATCGATTAGCTACGTGCGTGTTTGACAAAAATCGTAGGTCCACGCCTATGCGAAAACGGCAAGCTCATCGAAATTGCCGCGAAACACGATGTCCACACAATGTACGCTGTTCAACCGAAAGCGGCGCTATAGGAAATACTCGGCACGATTTTCGTGCGTAATGCGGTGCGGCGCACCCTAACGTTTTCGACGTAAAGTGGCCGGAACCGCATAGCGCGCCAACAAGGTTGGCAGTAATTCTGAATTACCAAGAAGCCCGATCCAATCGTGAACGGGACGCTTGTTTGGGCCAGCAACTTCACCAGCCGGAGGTTCAAATATGTCACTCATGAAGGATCTTCTTGAGCGACCGTTCGATCAGGCGATCACATCAAAATACACGGCAATGAACGGCGTGATCTATTTGGGGATCGGAACCCTGGTACTTGTTTGGCCCGGAATGGTGCAGACCATCTTCAGGGATGCGGCGTTCGTTGGAAACGAGGCCGCACTCATCCGCGTTATGGGTATGAGCGTGATGGTGATTGGCTGGCTCTATTTGTTCAGCGGCCTCTCTGGCGGCAGACGGATCGTCGCCGCTAGCGTATTGGACAGAGTGGTGCTCGTTCCATTGGTGCTCGTACCCTTGGCCTTCGCGGGGGTTTTTCCTCATTTTCTGCTGGCGTTTGCGGTTCTCGACCCGACGCTCGGCATTGGCGCTTGGCTACTTCTCAGTCGATCGGATCGCCCTCGATTGCACTCGGCCACGGGTACGCCGTCGCTGTAGCTCCAGGAACCGCGGCGCAACCGCGCAAAGTTCAGCGAATGCGATATTGCGGCCAGGAGATCAGATATGAACGACCCGTCTCCGTCGTCGTTCCGCTACCGCCTAGAACAGCAACCGCCACACACTAGCTCTGGCGGTCTCGTACGGGGCGCATCTGTCCGGCAGTTTCCTGTTAGCCAGGGCATCGCCGGCGCCTCTATGCGCTTGCAACCCGGTTGCCTGCGCGAACTGCATTGGCACACGAATGCTGCCGAGTTGGGCTACGTCGTGTCTGGCAATTGCCGCACCACTGTATTGAGCCCCGACGGAGCGGCGACCGATACGTTCGGGTCGGGTGATGTTTGGTATTTCCCTCGCGGCTGGGGTCATTCCATCCTGGGGACCGGGGCAAGCGAGTGCCATTTCATTTTGATGTTCGACAACGGCAGCTTCGCCGAGGATCACACACTTAGTATTTCGGATTGGTTAGCCCATACGTCGCCTGCCGTCGTCTCACAGAGCCTCGGCCTCGGTATGGAGTGGACGGCCAAGCTTCCGAAGGGGGAGACTTACTTTGCGGAGGGGGCCGTTCCGCATGACTCCTTCCCAGGTGCTGCGTCCCGGGCGAAGCCGATGCCTTTAACGACGCATCGCTATCCGTTAGGCGCCCAGCAGCCTCGGCGCATAACCGGCGGCGGCGCGCAGTGGACGGCTACCGCGGACGAGTTTCCGATCTCGACCACAATGTCCGTCTCCGTGCTGGAGATCGAGCCGGGCGCCATGCGTGAGCTTCACTGGCATCCCCACGCCGATGAGTGGCAATACTATCTTGAGGGCGCGGCTGAGATGGCTGTCTATTTGGGGATGGGTCACGCAGTAACCGAACAATTCGTGACGGGTGACATCGGTTACGTGCCGATGGGCGCCGGCCACTACATCCGCAACATCGGTAGCGGCATCTTGCGCTTGCTGGTCGGATTCAACAATGGGCACTATCATTCCCACGACCTCAGCGCGTGGGTAGCCTCGAATCCGCCCGATGTGTTGGCTGCCAATTTGGGCCTGCCACGAACGGTCGCGGAAGCGCTTCCTAAGGAGACGCTCTTTATCGCACGACCCCCATATGCACGATGACGGGCCGCTGCTCGACGAGGTCCGACACTCTCAAGAATGATGGGTCGTGGGAGACCAGACGCTCTGGACCGGAGATACAAAAAGGTGAGCGGTTGACTATTCGTCAACTCTTAGCTTCGCTCACTCCCTGGCGCCGATCCCTGATGTCCGCCAGGTCGCGTTCGAGGAAGTAGCTCAGGAACGTGCGCGTCAGGGCAATCGCGGCGAGCCTGCCGATGTCGTCCCAGCTTGGCGCGACCGTGGTGCTCACGATGTCCGCGGCGAGCTGGAATGTCAGACCTGCAATAAGGTAACGCGCATAGTCGAGCCAGACTTCGCGTATCGCGTCATGCAATGAGGGCTTGAACAGCATCGCTCCGAGACCTGCGATAAAGCTCTTGATCGATCCAACCGCGATGACGAGTACCGCCATCGCCTCGAGCGCGAAACCGACATAACCCGCGGACACGTCTAACAATTGCTGCATGGTCTTCCTTCCCAAATGCAACTTATCCAACTTGGTTCGTTACGGTTTTTGCGGTGCGTTGTGTGCGCACACGAAAATCGTGCCGAGTATTTCCGGCAGCACAGCGCCCAACAGCGCTCGACGAGACGCTCTTGTTCGCAGGCGACGCGGCTATCGTCATGCCGCACGATTGAAAGGCAGTGCGAATGGTTTTGTGCGACAGCCCGAGCCGCCGCTGATCTCAACCCGGCGGCGGCTTTCTTCATAGACTAGCGGAGCCCGATCACCAGCAAACGTTCACTGGCACCAAGCGCCAACCCCAACCGGTCCAGACTTGCTGCCAGCCCACACACGGATCGCCGCCCCAACCCGGGCCGCCCCAGTCCCAACCTGGACCCCAACCGGCATAAGCTCCCGCAAGCCCCAGACCGACGCCGACGCCTAATGCCCCGAAAGCCGGTCCGCGCCATCCCCAGCCACCGCCTCGCCAACCAGCGCCACGCCAAGCGCCGCCGCCGCGCCAACCGCCTCCACCAAAACCGCCGTGGAAACCACCTCCGCCAAAACCGCCGTGGAAACCAGCTCCACCAAAGCCACCACGCGCGGAAGCCCCGGTGGGCACGAAGGCGACCGCTGCAGCGACAACGATTGCGATAACAATTTTCCTGAGCATGAGTACCTCCCGGACAGACTCTCGCCCCCGCAATGCCTATGCAGAATAACCGAAGCGTATTCGTACGAGCCTTACTAAGGATCGGGCCCTGGGCTGATGCCTAGCGCTGTGGCTGCGAGCTATGAATTCGGGACGCTATGGCAAAGTGTTTCGCGCGGGCTATGCGATTCCGGCAGTAACGTTGCTCCTCATTGCGAAAGATTTCCTAGCCGGAAGAATGATTCAACGGTGCGGGCGTCGTCCGCTGTCGACGTATCCTTCGCCGGCAGCCGCCGGTGCGCCCAAAGAGCAAGACCGTCACCATCCCTGAGGTTTGGATCTCGCGTGGGCTAGCAGCGTGGTGAGCCGGATCTGGCGCTTTGCTGGTGGATGGCCGTGGCCCGGACCGTGGTCACGCGCTCGACGGTATTCTGCCGAATTCGCATAGCGGGCGAACCAACTCTGGGGCAATGAAAAGGCTTAAAGCCGCTCAAAACGCTGCCGGAGTTACAGATGAGTTTTGCCGAAGCGAGGTCGTTGTCTCACGGGGCGCAGTCGTCGGAAGCGCTCGCGGATGATGGGATGCTATACGTGCCCGGCGGCACCTATCGCATGGGTTCGGACCACCATTATCCGGAGGAGGCGCCGGTCCATCGCGTCACAGTGGATGGATTCTGGATCGACCGGACGCCCGTCACCAACCGCCAATTCCGCAAATTCGTGAACGCAACCGGCTACGTCACTTTCGCCGAATTGACGCCCAGGGCAGAAGACTATCCGGACGCGCTACCGCACATGCTCAAGGCCGGTTCGCTGGTCTTTACGCCGCCCAGGCAAGCGGTTGACCTCCGCTACTGGGGGGAATGGTGGACATTCAAATTCGGCGCCAACTGGCGGCGTCCCTATGGGCCGCGCAGCAACATCAGCGGGCTCGATGACTACCCTGTCGTCCACGTCGCCTACCGGGATGTCGAAGCCTATGCCAAATGGGCCGGCAAGGAATTGCCGACCGAAGCCGAATGGGAATTTGCGGCGCGCGGCGGACTCGACGGCGCGGAATTCGCCTGGGGCGACGAACTGACGCCTGGTGGCAAGCACATGGCGAATACCTGGCAGGGCAACTTCCCGCACGAGAATCTTACGGCCGATGGTTTCGAGCGTACCTCGCCAGTCGACACATTTCCGGCTAACGGCTACGGCCTCCATGATATGATCGGCAATGTCTGGGAATGGACTGCCGATTGGTACTCACAGAAGCATGACGCCGACGCGCCGAAGGCGTGCTGCATTCCTGAAAATCCGCGCGGCGGGCCGGAGGCAGCGAGCTACGATTCCCGTGATCCGAGGTGCAGGATTCCGCGCAAGGTGCTCAAGGGTGGCTCGCATCTCTGCGCTCCCAACTATTGCCGCCGCTATCGACCGGCAGCGCGTCATGCGGAGCCGATCGATACGTCCGCAAGCCATGTCGGCTTTAGGTGCATCAAAAGAAGGATCACGTCGTGAGCAACGACAAGATTCCCGGGCTGCAATCGCCGAGTAAGCACACTGGAGTTCATGACGGGCGCTAGGGGCCCTGCAAAAAACCGTGCCGAAACCGCGGAGGGCGAAATGTTAATTCCAATTTCGATGATCGCACTAGGTACTCAACTCGTCATAACAGTGGCGGACAGTATTCCGAAATACGATGTCGCGCGCCAGTGCCGCCTTGATAACACCCAGGCATTCGACCTGAGTACCGGTCTGAATGAAACGGTCAAAAGATGCGTTTCGGATGAACGGGGAGCCTTGAGGCAACTGCAAACGCAATGGTCTCAATTTCGCGAGTCCGATAGAACGGTTTGCACGGGGGAAGCGAACGCAGGCGGCACGTCGAGCTACGTTGGCCTTCTGACGTGCCTTCAGCTCGCGAAAGATGCCAGACTGCTGCCGAAGCAATAGTTTCGTGACGGCCAATCAAGCGTACATTGTGTGATCAGGCCGAAGGTGGCTCTGCTGAGATGGTTGATCACGCCCGTGGTGAAGAGACCCCTTTAACTTTAGCGACGGAGGTCAACATGCGTGCCCAAATTGCCGTCTCAGTAATCCTCGCCGGCTCTCTGCTGGGTTCGGCGCCAATGGCCGTGGCTCAAACTGGCGAATTCGCCGCTTCGGTCCCGGCAGAGGTGGTTCGCGCCGGCCAAAGACTGCAAGACGAATTGCAAGCCGCCCGCTCCAGAAAAACCTATAGCCGCACGGATCGGGCATATGCCCCAGGAAATTCCGTGAAGCCTCAAGATGGTATCGCGGCAACCGACGGCACTACGACCGGCGGTGGAGCTTCCCGCTGGAAATGAAAGGCAAAGCCCAGCCGTATCGGGGGTCGCCGAAGATAGGTGCATCGTTCGATGGTTGCGGCGCCGCTACTCCACGCTGCCGCGGTGCAGGTCCGCCTCGATCTGCAGCCGCGTACCGCCGCCAAACCGCGCGCGATAGACCTGCAGGTTCTCCATGATCCGCTGCACGTAGTTGCGGGTCTCCGCGAACGGAATGAGCTCCACCCAGTCGACCGCGTCGACCTTGGGATCGCGCGGATCACCGTAGCGGTCGATCCATTTCTTGACGCTGCCGCGGCCGGCATTATAGGCGGCAAAGGTCATGATGTAGGAGCCGCGGTAGTCCTCAAGCAGGCCACCGAGCTCGGCAGCCCCCAGCGCGACGTTGTAGACCACGTCCGTCTTCATCCGGGCGAGATCGAAGCCGACGCCGGCCCGCTTGCAGACGTAGCGGCCCGCATCCGGCGTCACCTGCATCAACCCGTAGGCCTGCGCCGCCGAGACGTCGGCTGGATTGAACGCGCTCTCCTGCCGCGCGATCGAGAAGATGACGCTCTTTTCGACATCGGGCCCTATCGCCCTAAAGGGCGGAATGCCGGTCACCGGATAGGCGTAGAAATCGAACGGCAATCCGCGATTGAGCGCGGCCTTGCCGACGAGCAGCATGCCGCGCGCGTAGCCGTA
>VAZG01000083.1 GCA_005885285.1 Alphaproteobacteria bacterium
TGCCCTGCGAGCCGTTGGCGAGCAGGTTCGGGAAGCCGCCGGGCAGCACCACCGGCTCTTTGCCGCTGTTGTCATAGGTCGGGCGCAGCTCAACCGCGTCCTCGTCGATGCCATCCAGCAATAGCCGGGCGACGTCCGTCAGCCTGGCCTCGGTGTAGCGCATCGCGGCCGGGTTATCGCCGTCGATATTGCCAAAATTGCCCTGTCCGTCGACCAGCGGATAGCGCGAGGAGAAATCCTGCGCGAGACGCACCATGGCGTCATAGATCGCCTGGTCGCCGTGCGGATGGTACGAGCCCATTACTTCGCCGACGATCTTGGCCGATTTCTTGGGAAGCCCGCCCGGATCAAGGCGCAGCAGCCGCATGCCGTAGAGGATGCGCCGATGCACCGGCTTTAGACCGTCCCGCGCATCGGGCAGCGCGCGATGCATGATGGTCGAGAGCGCGTAGGCGAGATAGCGCTCTTCCAGCGCATCCCGCAGCGGAACCTCGTGAATCTCAGCCGGTTCAGGCGGAATCAGTGCTTTTCCCATGGCTCCGGGTTAAACGCTGATTGTTGCTCCGGCAAGGCGCGAATCGCGGCATCCGCCGCGTCTCGGAGGACGCGCCCGGGCGCTCCCGCGGCCAGAAACGACGGCGGCCTTCTGCTTTGCCCGCTAGGCGGACTTCCGCTTGGCGATGACCTGCCGGAAGTCCGTTGCCAGTTCGTCGTAGTAGCCGGCAAGGCCCTCATACAGAGCGCGCTGAGGCCCTTCTTTCGCCTGCTCAGCCCACTCTTTGCACTTGGCGGCCTTGCTCTCGTATTTCTCTACTTTGGTTTGAAGATCAGCCTCCATGGCACCCACTCCACGCAACCCCGAACAACCTTCGATAGTACCGTGGCATGCGTCCCCGTTCGAAAAGATGGCAGGCTTGGGGAAACTTTGCAGCGTCGTTCCGGCGGTAAAGTGCCGGCCTTGGGGATCGGGTCTCGGCTAGATCGAGCCCACCCTCGCCCTTCGCCGCGTCACCGCGTTGATAAAACCCTCCCGGGCGTCGGAAAGGCCCTGTCCGCGCGGTTCCAGCACATGGCGCAGCAAAAACAGTCCGGTGAGCCGAAAACCATCCTGCAAATCCTGATCCGACCAGCCATTTCCGCCCGCTTCGCCTTCGCGCAGGAAGCCCGGCAACCGCAACAGCCGGTCGCGCCAGGGCTCGCCGGCAGAACGTGAGACCGCGCCGCCGGATTTGGGCGACACATACACGAGGTCGGAAGTCGCCCCGGTCGCGGCACAGTTTTCGAGGTCGAGCCCGAAGCCGAGCTCAGTCAGCATCGCAAGCTCGAATTGCACGAGATGAACCGCGGCTTCGCCGGCATCGTCGAAATCATCGAGCGTGCCCGCAAGCCTCTCGTAGATGTCCTGGTGCGGATCGCGTTCCGGCAACAGCCGCGCCAATGAGGCCAGATGCGTCACGCCATAGACCGCGTGCGCGGACGCCAGCAAGCTCGCCGCGCGCAATCGCGTGCCTTCAACCGCATAGGTGCCGAGGTGCTCGTCGAGCCGCGCCCGCCACACCGCGCGCACGCTGTTTCCTGGTTGCAGGACGGGCCGCATCCGCGAAGCGGACCCACCCCGCACCAGCCCGAGATGCCGGCCGTGACCGCGCGTCAAGAGTTCGACGATGGCGGAGGATTCGCCATGCCGCCGCACCCCCAGCACAATGCCGTCGTCGGTCCATTCCATGGAGGGAGATTACAGGATTCCGTCAAAACGCGTTAGCGTGCTTACGCGTTGAACCAGCCCTGCGCATCGCCGGTGAAGGAGAAATACAGCCCTGCAGCGGTCAGCGCGCAGGATATGATCTCGATGCCACTATCGAGTTCCATACCGTTGTCGCCAATGATCTGCACCAGCGAGATGACCGAGAGCACCAGGGCCGCCGCCAGCACCCAGCGCGGCCAGTTCTTGCGCCGCCGCGCGGCCAGCCGGACGAAATAGACCAGCAGCAGGATCAGGCCGCCGGCCGTAAGCGTCGCGGCCATGATCATCTGCTCGCCCACCTCGGCGCTCGGCGTGCGGTCCTGAAACGCGACCGAGAGCGCATCGAGCGTCAGCGACAGATAGAGCAGCACTTCGAACCACAGCACGTTTTTGGGCACATTCATCGAAAACGCCGTTCATCCTTTTTTATTGCTTGGGAAATTCCAGTCCCATTTCCCTGTAGCGGTCGGGATCGTCGCCCCAGTTCTCGCGCACCTTGACGAACAGGAACAGATGCACGGGAACGCCCGTGATCTCTGCGATTTCCTTGCGCGCGTCCGCGCCGATCGACTTGATGGTAGACCCATTCTTGCCGAGCACGATCTTGCGCTGGCTTTCGCGCTCGACAAAGATGGTCTGTTCGATGCGGATGGACTTGTCCTTGCGCTCGGTCCAGCTATCGGTCTCGACGGTCGACTGATACGGCAATTCCTGATGCAGCTGACGAAAAATCTTTTCCCGCGTGATCTCGGCCGCCAAATGCCGCATCGGCGCGTCCGACATCTGATCCTCGGGGTAATGAAACGGCCCCCCCGGCACCATTTCCGCAAGCCGGCGCCGCAAATCGTCGACACCATCGCCTGATTGCGCGGAAATCATGAACGTCCCCGCGAAGCGAAGGCGGTCATTGGCCGTCTTCGCCAGCGCCAGCAGCTTTTCGCGGGCGACCAGATCGATCTTGTTGATGACCAGGATCTTCTCGTGATCGACGCTGGCCACCTTGTTCAGGATGGCATCGGCCTCCTCATCGAGGCCCGCTTTGGCATCCAACAGCACGCAGACGAGATCGGCGTCATGCGCCCCGCTCCAGGCCGTCGACACCATGGCGCGGTCCAGCCGTCGCTTCGGCGAAAAGATGCCGGGCGTATCGACCAGGATGATTTGAGCGTTGTTTTCGATCACGATGCCGCGGATCAGCGCTCGCGTCGTCTGCACCTTGCGCGAGACGATGGTGACCTTGGAGCCGACCAGGGCATTGACCAGCGTGGACTTGCCGACATTGGGCGCGCCGATCAGCGCGACGAAACCGCAGCGAGTGCCGGCGGGCGCGGCCTTGTCGGAGACTTCAGCGGTCATTACCGCCGACGCCTTCGCGCTCGATCATAACGGAAGCAGCGACCTTTTCGGCGGCACGCTTGCTGCCGCCGATGCCTTCGGCCGGCGCAAACCCCGGCAATTCCACCGCAACGCGGAATTGCGGATCGTGATGCGGCCCGGTGCGCTCGATCTCGCGATATACCGGCGTCGGCAGGCCGTTGGCCTGGGCCCATTCCTGCAGCATGGTCTTGGGATCGCGCAGCGGGCGCCGGTGCTTGCGCATCCGCTCGGTCCAGTTGCCCGTGACGAACTCCGCTGCAGCGGCGTAGCCGCCGTCGAGAAAGATCGCGCCAATCACCGCCTCGCAGATGTCGCCGAGCACGGACTTGCGCAAGCGCGCGCTCGCCCCGGCACCGACCGCGCCAAGCTTGATGTCGTCGGCAAGCCCCAAAAGCTTCGCGACGTCGGCGCAGCTCTCCTTGCGCACGAGGTCGGCAAGCCGTTTCGACAACTCGCCCTCGTCGGCATTCGGGAACGCGCGATAGAGCATGTCGGAGACAACAAGCCCGAGCACACGATCGCCAAGGAATTCGAGACGCTGGTAGCTGTCGCCGCGCTTGTCGCCGCGTTTGCGCGTCGGTTTGAGCGCCGAAACGTGGGTGAAGGCGGTCGCAAGCAGGGTGGGATCGGCGAATTTGTACCCGATGCGCCCTTCGAGCGCGGCGGTGGCCGCTTTGGCGCTCACTTTGCTGCGCTTCTTCTTCACCGCCTTACCTTCGCCCACAGGCTCAGGCTGCGGACTTGCGTCGCCTGGTCTCGTCGCGGGGCGGATATCAGGCGTTTCGTCGTTCATCGCACGATTTTGAAGATGCGATTCCAGCGCACCGCCGTGGGCCAGCGCCAGAACATCCAGGCGTGTTCGCCCTCGGCGACCGAGAAAAAGATCATTTGCGCCCGGCCGACGATATTCTCAAACGGCACGTAGCCGACCGCGGACAGCACGCGGCTGTCGGTCGAGTTGTCGCGGTTGTCGCCCATCATGAAGAAATGACCGGGCGGCACGGTGTAGACATTGGTGTTGTCGTAGAAGCCGTTATCGACGCAATCGAGCGTCTCGTAGCTGACGTCGTTCGGCAGCGTCTCCTTCCAGCGCTTGACCCTTGCGGTCGCGTCGGAGGATCCGCAGGGGTCCTCACCGATGAAATCGCTGAGGCGCTCGCGTTTCACCGGGGTGTCGTTGATGTAGAGCAGCCCTTCCTTCATCTGGATGTGATCGCCGGGCAGCCCGATCACGCGCTTGATGTAGTCGGTGGAATCATCCTTCGGCAGGCGGAACACGAGGATATCGCCGCGCGACGGTTCCGAGCCGAAAATCCGCCCCGAGAACAAAGGCGGCGACAGCGGAATGGAATAATGGCTGTATCCGTAGGAATATTTCGAGACGAACAGATAGTCGCCGACCAGGAGCGTTGCCTTCATCGATCCCGATGGAATGTTGAAAGGCTGGAACAGAAAGGTACGGATCACCAGCGCGATCAACAAAGCGTGGATGACGACGCGGATGGTTTCGCCAAGGCCGCTCTCAGATTTTGTTCCGGACGTCACGCTCATCGCTTTCCCAAATCCCGTGGCAACCGCCCGTGCGGTGGCAGAACGTCTTCCTTACGCGAATAGCCCGCCGCTTCGCGTCAAGTAATTGGTCCTGATTCTGATCGTGAGAGCCAATTCCGGCGCAACTTCCGGAGCAGCCCTAGGCTGAATAGCCCTCGCGTTTTAGACGGTTGTTCGCAGACGCGCAATCAACGGCCTCATCAAAACTTCACAATCCATTGATATATAATGGATTTTTTAGTTTTTCCCCGACCGACTCCGCCGCCGCGTCACGATTGCCTGCCGGGACCGCCGAAATTATGACGAAGGCTTGCGCCATCGGCCAATCATCGGTGATGGAAAGATCGACCCGCGCCTGATGGCCTTGCGGCGTCAGGGACAAAAGTCGCGCCAGCGCCCCGCCGGTCAGCTGCATGGTCGGCCGTCCGCCCGGCAGGTTGATCACGCCCATGTCGCGCCACCAGACCCCGCGCCGGATTCCGGTGCCGAGCGCCTTGGAACAGGCTTCCTTGGCCGCGAATCGCTTGGCGTAGGTCGCGATCACCATTTTCTCGCTATTGGCGCGGCGGGCGGCGCGCGCCCGTTCGGCGTCGGTGAAGATGCGGTCCAGAAAACGGTCGCCATGGCGCTCGATCACCTTGGCGACACGGCGGATATCGATCAGGTCGGAGCCGATGCCGATGATCATGTCCGGCCCGCAAGATGTTCACGCCCGCGATCCATCGCGGCGCGCATCGTTCGGACCGTCTCGCCAAGGCCGACAAACAGCGCCTCGCCGATCATGTAATAGCCGATATTGAGCTCGACGATTTCCGGCAGGCTCGCGATCTTCTCCGCAGTCACATAATCGAGGCCGTGACCGGCGTGCACCTCGAGCCCGGCCGAGCGTGCAAGCTTGCTGCCATCCACGATACGGCGCCATTCGGCCTCGGCCTTGTCAGCGTGGCCGTCCACCACGGCGTCGCACCAGGCGCCGGTGTGAATT
>VAZG01000084.1 GCA_005885285.1 Alphaproteobacteria bacterium
AACCGATGCAACCGCGCTGGTGGTAAGACGCGGCACGCCGCGCGTAGGCCGCATGGTCGCTCAGAGTCATTCACGACGATTCGCGCTTGCGTGGGGAACTTCGGTTCTTCCCTGATCGTTCGGCTCGCTGATTGTTACTGCGGACGACTTGGCGATCCGGCGGCAGTTTCCGAACACGGCCTACAAACTTGTCAGGACCGCTAAGGAAGCCGAAGAAGAATATCGTTTGGGCACGATCGAGTTGCAGAAAGATCGGGAAAAATACGGGTAGCTTTTCGACAGGACCCCATGGAGGACGTAGCTGCGTTGTTTCTCCATCCAGGCAAGACGGGCGGCAGTGTCGATCAATTGATGTGATATGGCTCGCATGGCACTATTCGGGTGGGGCCTCCAAGCCGCCCGGCTTTGTCCCTAGACCGGCAGGGCCGCCAGCACCAGGCAGTGTGGCGGCCCTTCTTTCTAATTTCACGCACGATCGTCGGTCGCAGTCAGCTTCTCGCATTGGCATCTGAAGATGCGGAGGATGCGGCCGTCCTTCGGGTTTGCCATGCTGACGAAAAGCTCAGCTTTGCCGCGACAATGGCCGCAGTGGACAACTTGTCCCCGCCGATCAACCGACCTCGTATCCGCATGGAGCATGGGCGCCAGCTCGAAAAAAAGCCTGCCGGCCGGCTGATGTCGGCGTGTAGTTTGAACACTGTGGCAGTCCTCTGCCGCTTGGCGGGGATTTAGCTCGGATCCGTTAAGAAAAGCTTGGTGAGGAGGCGCCCTGGACAGCTTCCCTGGCTTCGTCCAACAACTTCGGCGCATTACCTTCGTCTGGCATCTAGGCCTCCCGCGGACGATCACAATCAATGGCCAGCGCGACGGGTTGTTCCTTTGATGGATTCTTCCCGTAACTGTCGCTTCGCCTCAAAGTAGAACTCATCGGCTCTACCTTCAGGATGACCCGCCATTTCCCAAGGTATTAGGCGCAGCGCGCGACGTCCATCTGTGCAAGTCTGGGTCGCCCGCTCTCATAATCTTGCGCCTCGGGGAGACCGCGTTGAGCCGGGCAGAGGCTGACCTCTCAGTAGGCTGGATGCTCAATAAGCAGTTGCATACGTAAGTATAGGTCGTCACGCGATATGCTCCTGATCGATCATGCGCAGTGTGAGGCTGGTCGCGCAACGTCCACTATTCACTACCGCTGGGGCTATCTGCCGCTTCGTGACGCGCGACAGCCCGGCATCTGTCGCAAGAAATGAGGCGATTGTATCCATTGCTCGTTAGCAACAAGGTCGATCATGCAACATCCGGCTCAAGAACCCCCCGAGATCGCGGAGACGTTACGCGAGAGCGAGGAGCGCTTTCGGACCCTGGTGCAATTCTCCTTTGAGGTGTACTGGGAAACGGACGCGCAGCATCGCTTCATCCGACAGGAGTTCGCTAACACGCTGGCTGACCATCCGGTCTCTGAAATCGGCAAGACGCGCTGGGAGGTGCCCTATTTGGAGCCTGACGAAGAAGGCTGGCGCAAGCACCGGGAGACGCTTGACGCGCACCTGCCGTTCCGCGATTTCGAGCTCGCGCGGCCGACCCCCGAAGGCGGCAAGCGCTACGTGTCCGTGTCGGGGCTGCCCATCTTTGACAAGACTGGACGCTTCGTGGGCTATCGCGGGGTCGGGCGCCACATTACGGACAGTAAGCGCGCCGAAGAGGCGCTGCGGGAGAGCGAGGCCCGTTTCCGCACCTTCGTAGACCACGCGACAGACGCGTTCATCCTTCACAACGAAGACGGTGAAGTTATCGACGTGAACCGAAATGCTTGCGAAAGCTTGGGCTACAGCCGAGACGGACTGATTGGGATGACTCCGTTCTTCTTCGATCTCGAGTTGAATGCGGCGACTTGGCAGCGGAACCGCGAGCACCTCGAGGCCGGTGGCGTCGCAACGGTGGAAAGTCGTTATCGCCGAAAGGACGGCACCGTTTTCCCCGTCGAGGTCCGCATGCGAGAGTTCTGCCAAGGCGGGCAGCGAATGATTATTTCTCTGAGCCGCGACATCACCGAACGGAAGAGAACCGCTGAGGCTTTCCGCGAGATGCGGGCGGAACTGGCACACGCCAATCGCGCGGCAGCAATGGGACAGATCACCGCTTCGGTCGCCCACGAAGTAAGTCAGCCGATCACCGCGATGCTATGCAACGCAGAGGCCGCACTGAGCTGGTTAGGCTCTCAACCTCCCGACCTCGGGGAGCTGCAGCGGGCGCTCGCGTTCATTGTCACGGACGCCAATCGAGCCGGCGAGGTCCTGAATTGGATCCGTGCCCTGATCAGGAAGACGCCGGCGCGGAAGGAGAGCATTGACGTCAATAATGCCATCCTAGACGTCGTCACTATGGCCCGAAGCGAACTGCTCAGGCATGGTGTCTCGCTCCAGACGGACCTCGCGGCCTTGCCGCTCATCGAAGGCTATCGCGTCCAGCTGCAACAGGTCATTCTCAACCTGATCCTCAATGCGGTCGAAGCGATGAGCTGCATCGATGAGGCGCCGCGGGAGCTACGAATCAGCACAACAGGGAAAGCCACAGGCGCGATTCTTGTTGCTGTGCGGGACAGCGGTCCGGGGCTTGATCCGACAAACATCAATCGCCTGTTCGACCCCTTCTACACCACCAAGCCGGAAGGTATCGGCATGGGGCTCGCCATCTGCAATTCAATTATCGAGGCGCATGGAGGACGGCTTTGGGCCGGCGCGAATGAACCACGGGGTGCCGTGTTTCAGTTCACATTGCCTTCGGAACGGGAGTGATCCAACCGGTTTTTTGGTGCTAGAGGCACGACCATCCTTCACATTGGCGCACTGGGAAATCTGCTCCTTCTCGCTTGCCCCCAACCAGCCTCTCTTGCTGGCGGGGCTGGAGCACGGCCGGACCATACATTCGGATCAGAAACTGAAGCGCCGCACCGAGCGAACCCTGTCCGCTTTTCTGTCACGGTTTTATCAGCAAATCGGTGAGTCTCTGCTGCAACAGTCGGGCATTTTCTTTGTTGGGGTGCGGCAGCACCCTATCGCTGTCGCTTGGCTGCGCTAGTGTGGGCTCGCGGAGAGTATTTCAGTCCGCAGCGCCATGAGACCGGCGATGAACCTTTTTAAGATAAAGCCGATTTTGCCAATCGAAATCATATTTGCGCTCGCGATCAACGTTGTAGTCGCGGTGTTTGGCTACTACGTCATGACGTTGTGGGGACTGTTCAGCGGCTGACAATGCCTCCTGAACCGCCGCTGCGGTCACGGCCGGAGCCGGGGCTTGATCTGCGATGATTGCCAGGCCCCCCGCGGGCGACTATCGCTCGCTTAGTTTCCAATTCCCCGAATCAACGGAAGATGGCATCTAGGCGCGGGGTGGGGTCAAAGCGAGTTTCCGCGATGACCAACAAAGTGATCACCGTAGAATTTATCGTTCCGACATGATTGCCATCGTGCTCGGGATCGCGCTCTCGATCTGCGCCGTATATTCGATTGAGTGCTATCTTGGCCCGATCGATCAAGCGGAAGCCTATTACTCCGTCGCCGGCAGCGACTGATCGCTGAGAAAGGACGACGACTCCGCATAAGGATTTCAAGACGTACACCGAAAAGCTTCAGACTTTTTCTTTTGGACGGCCGACACAACGAGGTAGCCATGCTCCTTTTCGTCCTCACCCCGTGGATCCTTCTCAACATCTTCACGTCTATGCTGCTATTTTGATCTTCGTCTGCGCCGCCTGTGGGCGTCGGGCCGGATTTCCCCGTCGCGACGGCAGCGAACCGATAGGAACCATCCCAGTCGCGCGATGGTCGCTTCCCGTGGAAGCCAAGGAAGCCCCTCCCCGCTACTGGCTTTCTTGCGTGAGACGACGCAACCTGGGGCCCGAGCTGGGGCCTTCTTTCGTCCCGCGCTGCGACTATCTTGGTCGCATGCCTAAGGCTTTTGATTTTTGCATTCCGACGCGCGGCACAAAAGTTCCCCAGACGCCGGACTGGCTGCACGAGATCTAGTACGGCGCTTAGCGCCTCCGGCTGGAGCCCGACGGCGTCCGCGTGCGCTTGATCACCTTCATCGTCGGCTCACCTTGAAATGCAAAAAGGCGACGCTGAATTGGCGCCGCCTAGTTAGGTGATCCCACAGTCGTTTGAGCCATGTCACATGGCCCGTCACCCCCGCACTGTCGGCGCGATGCATGACGCCCACATAACGTGGGCGCAATGTGATAGTCTTTCCATCGGAGGGAGCGAGATATTTAATCTCGTGGCTCACATGCCCGGCGGAACGATCCTCGATATCCTTCGGGCGGATGAAGCCATGAACATCTGGTTCGTTGTCATGATTATCCAGCTCGGGGTCGGCGCGCTGACCTTGCGCAGGTACGGCGTGCAGCGCGTCCCGATCTCGATCGCGTTCGGCTGGTTCGTGCCGGGCACGCTCCTGCTCGGTTAGGGGGGCGAGCACCTGTGACCTCGCAGCCAAGCTTGCAGTCTGCACATTCACGCTATGCAGACAATGACGCGCCGTTTCGATTTCGGCATTGCTGGCGCCGTGACTTCGTGCCCACGTCTCAGCGGCCGCTTCCGAGTATTTGGCGACATAGAAACGAACAATGGCGCAAGAGACATGGCCAAACAACGGCACGCCTGCTGTGGCCGTTTGGCTGAGTGCAATCAATGTTGCAAAGGCTAGGATTGCTCGTCTGATCATCACGATCCACCGTGAAGGAACTAACGGAGCAATTTCGAACCCATCCAGCCCAGCCGTCCAGTCATTGGTGGGGAGCGCAGCAACAAATCCCGTCCGAACGTTTACGAGTTATCTATAGAATCGCACCAATAATGCATTGATTTGAGCGAGTTGTTCGCACGAAAGTTCATTCAAACAAACTCGAAACGTTAACAACCATTCTCCGCAAGCATCTCACAATGCATACAAGTTTCGGCCTTGAGCGTTTGGTGTCGAAGCGCCGTGACCGACCATATTACGCTGGCCGCTCGAAGCACTCGATCAAGGTGAAGAACCGCAAGCATCCGGCGATGGACCGGGTGATGGAATCGTTCGGATGACGACCGTTGTTGCCAACCCTCGCGCACGAAAGCGGAAGTTGCTGGACCGGCTGCAGGAAAATGCCGACTCGAACGAGCGCGATGAAATCGAGCGTCAGCTAGCGCAGATCTCCGTCGCTTTGGACTACCTCGACCCGACTGGGCGGATGATGAACGCTGCTGATCGTCGCCGCTCGTGATCATCGGCATTTGCTCAACCAGAGATGACACCGACGCGGCCTTCGAGGCGGGCGGTAGATACCTCCGATTTTACCTGATGGTTTTATCGCTTCTTCAGGTTTGGGGCCTACAAATGGCGCGACGCCTATAAATGGCTCGATGAAAATGTTCTGGAGATTTCTCACAGGTGAATCTGGTGTGGCGGCTGTCGAGGACTGCCTAATCACCGCTGGCATCGCGCTTGCCATCATCGCGATTGTGAACGGAATTGGTGCCAAGCTCAACAGCAAGCTCACGTCAGCCAATGCTTCGCCGAATAAGCGATTTAGGGCATCTCGAAGGCGAACCGTTTCACCTTGACGATCCCGGCAGCATGCCCTCCGTGTTTTTCCGCGAGCGAGCGGCAAGGAGAAGTTTGCGCATTCTACGCAGACCGGTGGTAACGCGCGCGGAGCAATGGTCAAACGAGGGGGTTCGATCATGCCCTCCATATTAGATTCTGCTCTCTCGCGAATATTGCCGTTGGCGCCTCGCTGCTTCTAATCCGGCGTGGGCAAGTCCCAGTTCGCTGCCGCTTCGGATGGCTGGGAACGGCCGGCGCGCGACGGGATTGGTCCGCGGTCTGGGGCACGGGCGCCAGCCTTTTAGAGCAAGCCCGCTCCCGCATGATCCTTGAATAGCTCCGCATCGCGAACGTAGCCGCGAAGTGTATCCACGGGCGCGGATCGAGCGGTTCCCCCGGCCCCAGTGAAATCAAGATTTCTCCTAAGTCGTGGCGGCGATTGTCGCTTTTTGGCCATCGATAGCAGGGTACTGGTCGACGAGAGTAATCAGGAGGCATCACCCAATGCCGACGAAAGACGGTTTTACTCCGGACCATCCTTTGCCTCTCTTTCTCTCCGAACGTGCCGATGAACCCGAACAGCCGGGTATCGGCATAGCTCTGGACAGAGCGGTTATTTGGTCGCGAATCCTCAAGACGAGTATTTTGGTTGTAGCGGCGGCAGCGATCGCGATTCTACTGGTAGAAAATCCAATCGCGCTCTTTGCGAACGTCACGGCCTCGCTGGTCGACATATCGGCGCTTCAGCCTGGCACCGATCAGTCGACGCCAACAATTCGATCAACCGCCGGCACTCAGGCTTTGCCGCCGACTGCAAAGGACGAGCCACCGTCTAACGCCGGCGCTAACCCCGAGTCATCGCCGGCGTTAGATGACAAGACCGCACTTCAGTCGCCAACTTCCGGGTCACAGACCGCAACGGACGCGCCGCCGCGCAACGAAATTGCCGCCGCTCGTGAAACTGCCGATCAGAGTCAGACCGAACTCCGTCAGCCGTCAGCCGATGCCGATGCTTTGCACAAGCAATACCAAGCTTGGGCAGCGGAGCAGGATCCACCGGCACAGGTCGTACAGCCCGCTCAAGATGCCCCAGCACAGGTTGTGCAAGATGCCCGACCACAGGTCCGGCACATGAAGAAACACCGACACGTCCCGCCCGTGCAAAATGCGCGCGCAGAGATCAGGTCCGAGCGACATCCACAAGCAAAGGTCCGGCGGGAGCAAAATGCACGGGCACAGGTCCCGCCCGTACAAGACGCCACAGCACAGGACCAGTCTGTGCAAAATGCCCAGCCACCGTCGTTCCTGCAAAGCCTCGGTTGGCGCAACTAGGAAAGGACGCTCTACAAGCCCTCGTGGCAGTTCTAGAGCAAACCTGTCCCCGCGTGATCCTTGAATAACTCTGCATCGCGGACGTAGTCCCGCAGGGTATCAAGGGACTTGTGGCGGGACACGTCCATCATCTTGAAGATCGACGCGCCCGCGCAACG
>VAZG01000085.1 GCA_005885285.1 Alphaproteobacteria bacterium
CGATAATTTTCGGTACGGTGCGGGGTTATGCCGGCAAGCGGCAGCGTCGGTTCGGAAAGCGCCATGTCAGCCGCCGAGCCCGCGCGCCTTGCCGGCGGATTGCAGGAACGCCCGCGAAATATCGAAGAATTCCGGCACGTCGAGCAGGAACGCGTCGTGCCCGCGATCGGTCTCGATTTCGGCAAACGACACCCGCGCGCTGGAGGCGTTCAGCGCATGCACCAGCGCCCGCGACTCCGAGGTCGGAAACAGCCAGTCAGAGGTGAACGACACCACGCAGAAGTGGGTCTTGATGCCGCGAAACGCCCGCGCCAGCACGCCGTCATGATCGGCGGCGATATCGAAATAGTCCATCGCCCGCGTCAGATAGAGATAGCTGTTGGCATCGAAGCGCTCGACAAAGGACGAGCCCTGGTAGCGCAGATAGCTTTCGACCTGGAAGTCCGCATCGAACGAAAACGTCGGCAGTTCGCGATCCTGCATCCGCCGCCCGAACTTGCGGTGCAGGGCTGCGTCCGACAGATAGGTGATATGGCCTGCCATCCGCGCAACGCCGAGGCCGCGGTGCGGATGGGTAGCCTGATCGGCGTAGCGTCCACCATGCCAATCGGGATCGGCCATGATGGCCTGACGGCCGAGTTCGTGAAACGCGATGTTCTGGGCCGAGTGGCGCGTGCTGCAGGCGATCGGAAGCGCGGAAAAGACGCGCTTCGGATAGGCGGCGGTCCATTGCAGCACCTGCATGCCACCCATCGAGCCGCCGGTAACGCACAGCAGCGTGTCGATGCCGATGCGGTCGAGCAGCATGGCTTGCGCGCGCACCATGTCCGGAATGGTGATGATCGGAAAATCCAGGCCCCACACCTTGCCGGTGGCAGGATTGGTCGAGGCTGGCCCCGTCGAGCCCATGCAGCTGCCGATGACGTTCGAGCAGATGATGAAATATTTATCGGTGTCGAGGGGACGGCCGGGACCGACCATGATTTCCCACCAGCCCGGCTTGCCGGTGACAGGATGCACATTGGCGACGTGCTGATCGCCGGTCAGCGCATGGCAGATTAAAATGGCGTTGGAGCGGCCAGCATTGAGGTCGCCGTAGGTCTGGTAGGCGATCTGGAACGGCGATAGATCGATACCGCAATCGAGCTTGAGCGGCTGGTCGGCGCCAAACAGCGCGACTTGCGAATTCGGATGGTCCGCCTCGTGCGCGCGCTCCTCGGTGTGGATCGCGGGACTTGATATCGCGGGACTTGGTATCGCAGGACTTGGTATCGCAGGACTTGGTATCGATTGTATGATCTTCATAACCGATTCCCCTCCACGGGAGGGCTCCCGATCCACCACAGAAATCAGGCACAAAAAACCCGGCCTGAACATAAGGTTCGGCCGGGATCACTTCTGTCCCCGGCCTGTTTAGCGAATTGTTTAACGTGGCTGCAAGCCGGCCGGCTCAAATGACCACGGAACCCAGTAAAACTAGTCTTCGGCGGGGTCTTCGTCAAGGCAAAGGCTTGGTTAACCCCGGGGGGCAAAGGCCTCATGGTGAGGAGGCGCTCTTGCGCCGTCTCGAACCATGGGGGAGAACGGGCCTTCATCCTTCGAGACGCGGCGAAAACGCCGCTCCTCGGGATGAGACATCAAACCCTCATGGTGAGGAGCACGGCAATGCCGTGCGTCTCGAACCACGAGGCCTTGGAGCTAGCGGCCATCCTTCGAGATGCGCGCAATGGCGCGCTCCTCAGGATGAGGTCGGAGATACATTCACAGCCTCTCAGGATGAGGGGAGAGAGTCGCCAGGTTGCCCATATGTCAAAACCGCCCCCTGCTCCGCCATCGCTGCAAGTGCTGCGCAAGGAGATTGATTCGATCGACGAGCAAGTGCACCGCCTCCTGATGGCGCGCGGCGACATCATCGATCGGCTGATCCAGGTCAAACAGACCCAGGAAGTGGGTTCGGCGTTTCGCCCGGCGCGCGAAGCCGACATGATGCGACGGCTGGTCGAGCGCCATCGCGGCATCCTGCCGCTCGACACCGTCGAGAGCATCTGGCGCGTCATCATTTCGACCTTCACCTACGTCCAGGCGCCGTTCTCGGTGCATGCCGACGTCTCCGTCGGCGAATCCGCGATGCGGGATTCGGCACGGTTTCATTTCGGCTTCACCGTTCCCTATGTCTCGCATTTCAGCGCGTCCGCGGCGGTCGAGGCCGTCGCAAAGTCGAAGGGCGATCTCGCGCTGGTCTCGGCGACCTCGAGCCGCGCCCCCTGGTGGATCACGCTGGAGGGAAGCGGCGCGCCAAAGATCATCGCGCGGCTGCCGTTCGTCGAGCGCGCCGACCACCCGGCGGCGTTGCCGGTGTTCGTGGTGTCGCGGGTCGCCGACAATGCGATGGTGACCGAGGTCGAGATGTGGAGCATGCGCGTCTCCGGCTGGAATGCCGAGATCGCCCGCGCATTGTCGCCGCTGGCCGAAATCGTCGCCGTGCCGGATACCGCTTTCGACGGCGCCGCCCTTTTGGTATCGATTGCCGGCGCCAACCGCCTGGAAAAGATCAAGGCGGCGATGATCGAGGCCGGCGCGTCGGTTCGCTCATCGGCCCTCGTCGGCAGCCATGCAACGCGCTATACGGTGCCCCTGAATGGATCGGTCAAATCTTAAGGCCGTCCGCGATCTCCGGAGTTGAAGATGTCCCGCCCCGTGCCGAACCCCGGCATTCTCGATATTGCGCCCTACACGCCCGGCAAGAGCCCGGTGCCGGAGCCGGGCCGCAAGGTGTTCAAGCTGTCGGCCAATGAGACGCCGTTTGGACCTTCGCCCAAGGCGGTTGTGGCCTATAAAGCAGCGGCGGCGCATCTGCACGATTATCCGGAAGGCACCTCGCGGGTGCTGCGCGAGGCGATCGGGCGCGCCTTCGGGCTCGACCCCGACCGCATCATTTGCGGTGCCGGTTCCGACGAGATCCTCAATCTTCTGGCGCACACTTATCTCGGCCATGGCGACGAGGCGATCTCCACCGCCCACGGCTTTTTGGTTTACCCGATCGCGACCATGGCGAGCGGCGCCAGGAACGTGGTTGCGCCCGAAACCGACTTCACCGCCGACGTCGACGCGATCCTGAAATTGATGTCGCCGCGCACCAAGCTGGTGTGGCTTGCCAACCCGAACAACCCGACCGGGACTTATCTGGCGTTCGACGAGGTCAAACGGCTGCGCGCAGGCCTGCCGCCGCACGTGCTGTTGGTGCTCGACGCCGCCTACTCCGACTACGTGTCGCGCAACGATTACGAACGCGGCATCGAATTGGTGGCAACATCAGACAACACCGTGATGACCCACACCTTCTCCAAGATCCACGGGCTCGCCGCGCTTCGCGTCGGCTGGATGTTCGGTCCCGCCCACATCGTCGATGCCGTCAATCGGATTCGCGGCCCCTTCAACGTCTCGACACCGGCGATGCTTGCGGCGGTCGCGGCGCTCGAGGACACCGCGCATCTGGAGATGTCGAAGGCGCACACCGAAAAATGGCGCAACTGGCTCACCGACGAGATCGGCAAGCTCGGGCTGAAGGTGACGCCGAGCGTGGCGAATTTCGTCCTGATCCACTTCCCGCTTGAGAAGGGCAAGACCTCGGCCGAGGCCGATGCGTTCCTCACCAGGCGCGGCCTGGTGCTGCGTGCACTGAACAATTACCGCCTGCCGCACGCCTTGCGCATGACCATCGGCACCGAGGAAGCCAATCGCCTCGTGGTCGAAGGCTTGGTTGACTTCATGGCCGCCAAATGAGCGTGCAAGCGAAGGCCGCTCCGCAGTTCAAAAAGGTGGCGCTGATCGGCTTCGGCCTGATCGGCGGCTCGATCGCGCGCGCCGCCCGCGAACAAGGGCTGGCCGGAGCGATCGTCACCACCGCGCGCTCGGCATCGACCCGCGCGCGGGTCAGAGAACTCGGTGTCGTCGATGCCGTGGTCGAGACCAATGCCGAGGCCGTCAAAGATGCCGACCTTGTCATCCTCTGCATTCCGGTCGGCGCCTGTGGCGCGGTCGCGGCCGAGATCGCGCCCTGGCTCAAGCCAGGCGTCATCGTCTCCGACGTCGGCTCGGTCAAGGGCGCGGTGGTCAAGGACATGGCGCCGCATTTGCCGGAAGGAGCGCATTTCGTGCCGGCGCACCCCGTCGCCGGCACCGAGCATTCCGGTCCCGACTCCGGCTTCGCCGAACTGTTCATCAACCGCTGGTGCATCCTGACGCCTCCGGAAGGCACCGATCCCGACGCGGTCGAGAGATTGCGCGCCTTCTGGGCAGCGCTCGGCGCCAAGGTCGAGATCATGACGCCCGACCACCACGATTTGGTGCTCGCCATCACCAGCCATCTGCCGCATCTGATCGCCTACACCATCGTCGGCACCGCCGACGAGCTCGCCCAGGTCACCTCGTCGGAAGTGATAAAATTCTCCGCCGGCGGTTTTCGCGATTTCACCCGCATCGCGGCCTCTGACCCTACGATGTGGCGCGACGTCTTCCTCGCCAACAAGGAGGCGGTGCTGGAAATGCTCGGCACCTTCAACGAGGATCTCTCGAAGCTGACGCGGGCGATCCGCCGCGGCGACGGCGAGGCGCTGTTCGAGCATTTCACCCGCACCCGCGCCATCCGTCGCGGCATCGTCGAGATCGGCCAGGATTCCGCCGCCCCCGACTTCGGTCGTCCGCACGCACAACTAACGACGAAGCCGGACTGAGCCTCACCTTAGCGAATAGCGAGTAGCGAATAGCGAGTAGCTGGTTGAACGGGAGCAGCACGGCGCCCGAACTATTCGCTATTCGCTACTCCCTATTCGCCCTGCTTCTAACAGCCAGCCGATCAGTTGAACGGATAATAGCGGATCTGGCTCATGACGATGTTGTCGTCCGTTTTCGGCGCGCCGCCGACACCCTGGAAGGCGAAGCGCTGATTGTAGGAATACTGCACACCGGCTTTGACCGTGCCGTAAGTGCCCTGGTAGAGCGTGTCGTAGAATCCGGCCGTGATCTGGCGGACTTCGCGGGTATTGCCGTTGCAGGTCGCGGCCGGCGAATTCTCGACGTTGCAGCCGGTGTTGTTGTAGAGCGGGTTGCCGTAGCCGAACGGCACCGTGCCGACGTCGGCAAACGCCGCCTTGGCTCGCTCGAACCCGGCATAGCTGTAGATGTCGAGGGTCGGCAGGGTGTGCCAGATCAATCCCACCATGGCGGAAGAGATCGTCAATGGCAGGATCGTGCCGTCCTGCGCCAGCGTCGCGTCCGGGAACGGCGTTGCCGTAAAGCGGCCGAGCGCCCCGTAGGCGCCGTAGACCTGCAGCTCCAGCGTCTTCGGAAGAAGCTCGGCATTGATGTGGCCGCCGAAGCTGCCGGTGTCATAGGTGTGGTTGGCGAAATTGAAACGATCGAAGAACTGGCGATAGAGTCCCCACGCCTCGATGTGCAGTCGGTAAGGCCCAAGCCGCGGGTCCCATGCCGCCTTCACCGTAAAGTCCGGGACCTGATTCAAGCTCACATTGTTGGCGTTGTTGAAGAAGCTGCCGCCGGGACCGGTCAGGTTGACCAGCAGGTTCGGGTTCAGCACGCCTTGAGGTCCGATCGCCGGCGTGCCGACAGTCGGCGTGTTGCCGCCGAAGAAGGAGGTCTGGGGATTTTCGGCCGAAGCCGCGATCTGGAACTCCGGTCCGATATTCTGCCAGACGCGAATGCCGGGCTGGCGCGCGGCAAGGAAGCCGGGAACCAATTCGAAATCGATCACGCCCGGCGCATCGACGCCGCGCGGATCGATACCGGCCTTGCTCGGGGCATTGAGCGACCAGGTCTGGCCAGCGAGCACATGGAAGCCGAGATCGGTTCGATCGATTTCGAGGGACATCTGGCGCATGCGCGGGTTGAACGAGTTGGTCGCGACCGAGTTCGCGGTCTGCGCCGCGCCCTCGAAGTCGATTTCGCCGTAGCCGGCAAGATGAGTGTCCGCCCCCACATTGCCCTCAGCGAGAACCGAGAAACGGCTCTGGCGCGCCGAGAAACGCGATTCCGGTGTGTTGAAGTTCTTGCTCTGCCCGAACGGGATGAAGTTGTAGATCGAGCCCGTATCGGAAGCGAGGTTGCGGGTCCGATAGATGTTGGTGAGGTCGACCCAGCCGCCGAACGTCAGCGTAACGCCTTTGTAGCAGACCTTTCCGGCCGGACATGCATCGACTGGCGCTGCCTTGTAGGCGGTCGGCGTCTCACTGATCGCTTTGGCCTGCGCTTCGATTGCCCTTTCCTTTCGTCCCTGATCGTCCACCCGCTGCTCAAGCTGCTTCAGCTTGGCCTTGAGGACACGAATCTCGGATGCGGCATCGTCGTCCGCAAAAGCCTGGCTTGCCGCGACGAGTGCCCCGCCGACAAGTACGCATTTGAGTAATCTCACTTGAACCTCCCGCCCAAGAGAAAGCGATCCCCTTCGCACATCGCACCTTGGTCAGGTGTGTGCCTGCTTGCTCCGATCGAGAGACTTGAGTTCGGTCGTCAATATTCGCGCGCGCGAAAACCTTTCTCTTCACGTTTCGCTCGCGATTATTTGCAGGAATTTTTTCGCCAAATCCTGATCGCTTCGCAAAATGCGAAAATGATTTGGAACGAAAGAGGGGCTCAGCCGGGCTATGACTGAGCCCCAGTTTGGAGGCACGACAGGAGGCGGGTTGTTGTTGTCGGTGGCGGGCCAATGGCCCTCAGTAGCGCTTGGCGGGCGTGTGTGTGGCGAGGGTCTTGTGCCGCTTGGCCGTCATCTGCATGGCGGCCACATCGCCGCCACCGCGGAAGTTCTGCGATGCCAAAGCATCCCCGGGTCGCGTGGATCCGAGGCCCAGATCGCCGTTCGGATGATAGAAGGCGTAGGCGCCGGGCTCCTGGATCGCCGGCTGCGCGGCAACTGGCGCCGCGGCCGCCGCGGATAGAATGAGCGCCGCACTGAACAGTTTGAATGTCGTCATCAATCTTCTCCCCTTGTATCGGCTGCGCAATGTTGCGGGCCGTCTGAGGACAAGAGTGATATTTAGGCCGCCGCATTCCCGCCGCAGCCGGCAATGCCGATCACGGTTCGGCGATCAACGCGTTATTAAGCATTTTCAAAACAGCGGCGGGACCTGCGCCACCTTGAGCGGACCGAGATACACCGCGCCATCGACAAAGCGCAGCGGGAATGCGCGCGCCTTCTTGCCTTCCAGCACGGCTTCGGTGCCGAGCGAGTTGATGCCGGCGGCAACGCCGACATTGGCGTTCTGCTTGACGACTTTGCCAAGACCGGGAATGGCGCGGTCCAGCGCGCCGAACAGGTTGTTGAGATCCTGGGTCTTGACGCCGGGCGCAACGCGATCGAGCGTTGCCTGCGGCACCCCCTCGTCCAGCATTTTTTCGATGCCGAGCGCGGGGATCACTTTCTCGAGGCCGGCAACCGTCATCTGCAATTCGCCGTCGATACGCCCCTGGGCGTTGAGACCAAGCGTGCCGGCCGCGACGGCGATCAGATCGCCTTGCTGGATCCGCGACTGCGCGATCTCGACATGGCCGCCCGCGGCCTGCATCTCGCGAAACCGTTCCGGCCAGGGTTTTGGCGAGAAGTCCTTCAGACCGCTCAGCAGCATCCGTGCGTCGGCATCGAACGGCTCGGCAAGCAGCGGATGCAGGCCCTGGATGCTGCCGCCCCCGATTTTCGCGACCGTCTCGATTGTCGGATGATCCGTCGGCGATCCATCGGCGAGACGGCCGTGCAATTCGATGTGCTTGGCGCCCGCAAGCGGCGTTTGCATCGAACCGTTGACGCGGTCGATGGCGGGATCATCGAACACGATCGAGGCACGCTGCGGCACGCCGGGCAACCCGACCACGCTGCTGCGGCCCTTGCTCCAGTTCACGACAAAGGGCCCGCCGCCGCGATCCGAAATCGTTGCCGGCGCGGCGAACTCGGCGATCACCAGCTTCGGATCATAGACCTGCGCGACAACGAGGATTTCGCCGAGCTTGGCCGTAATCGGCGTCTGCGCGCCCGCCGTCTGCGAAATCAGCGACACGCTGGCGTCATCGCATCGGATCTCAAGACGGAACGGGTAGCCCGCGACCGAACGCCTGGCGCAATCGTAAACCCGGCCGGATTTGGCTTCGCGCTCCCGCCAGGCGTCGGCCTGGACGTCGACTTGCGAGGCGGCATAGAACCAGAACGCGCTCCACGCGATGGCCGCGATCAGAAGCAGGACGGGTGCGATGAAGAGGCGCCAAAGCGGGCGCCGGCGCGGCGGCGCGAACGTGATATCGGACATGCGGCGACCCCTTTGACGGGCAATTTTGTCAATAAAGGGGACGTGCTAAAGCATGATCCAGAAAAGCATGCCCTCGGGCTACGACCCGATGGGTGGGTACCGGTTTTCCTCGCGACAAACGCGGAACGCGCTTGCGCGGAGATCATGCTCGAACAAAAAGATAGAGCGGGATGACGTTTCGACGAAGAGTTATCCTCTTCTCGATATCTCAACCGAATTTTCCCAACTGCAGCAAAATCAGAGCAGCAGAGATCAATGTCTTAGACCCGAAAAATCCAACTATTGAGAGCGAGTCACCCTTGGCGGACCGATCCATCGGCCGCCTTACTTGGCGGCTTTCCTTTAATTCGCCCCTTGCCGCCACACTTCTTGCAAGGTGCGGGATAGATCTTCCTGCCGGGTTGGCCTATCTGCGCGAGCGCGAGCAGGTGACATCCGTCTATCGCGAGGTAACGCGGTCGCTGTGGCTCGAGAACGACCCGCGGCAGCGCGTCAGCGCGCTCGCTTACGTGGTCGATCGCGGCCACGTGCAATATGCGGGACGGCTGTCGCTCGCCGAGCAGCTTCGTCATGTGCTCCAGGGCCACGGCCGGTCCGGCGTCAACCGCGAGTATGTTCTTTCGACCGTCAAGGCGATCGAGGCGGAAGGCTTTCGCGATCCGCAATTGCATCGGCTATCCGTGATGCTGCACGACGCACATCCGCTTCACCCACCCCGACTGGGTGAGCAAGAAGCGCCCTAGTAAATGACGCTGTGTGCCAACAGACATGGGAAACCGGCCTCCCGCATGCCCGTCTCGCGCTGCCTTTCAGCCTGCGGATACGCCCGCCTTTGCCCGGCTTATTCCGAGATTCAAAATGCGATGCAGGAGATCCGGGTAATCTAGTCCGTCATGCCGAGCCGCCGTAGCGAACTCTTGGCTCTTCGCGATCTCGGGATTAGGGTTCGCTTCAATGAAATACGGAGTGCCGTCGGCAGAGAGGCGAAAGTCGATGCGCGCGTATCCATCGAGGCCCAGCGTTCGGTAGATGCGTTTCGCGATTGCCTGAATACGGGCGGATAGCTCCGGCGTAAGGTCCTTGGCCGGCCCATCTACAATTCCGACGCGCTCCTGATAACTGGGATCGTGTTTGACCTTTTCGGTGGCTATCTGTCGTGCACCCTCGCCGCCCATGGTGCCGAACTTCAATTCCCAAACCGGCAGAACTCGCAGCCGATTGTTGCCGAGCACGCCGACATAGAGTTCACGTCCCTCGATATATTGCTCGGCGATGGCGGCAGTTCCGGTCTGCTCGTGGATGAAGGCGACACGCTCTGCGAGCTTCTCGTCCGTATCGACGACGGATGCCTGCGAGATACCCCAGGATCCATCCTCGTTCAGGCTCTTGACGATGAGCGGCAGCGCAAGACGCGCCGGCCGTTTGACCTTGCGGCGCATCGGGAACACGGCGAAGGCCGGCACCGCGACCCGGCGATAGTGCACCAACGTCTTGGACAGATCCTTGCCGCGCGCCAGGATCAGGCCACGCGGATTGCACCCGGTATACGGGATCTGCATCAGCTCGAGATAGCTTGCGATGTGCTGGTCATACACGGGCACGGGCTCATGGTAAAATTGCTCGAGCAACGTGAATACCACATGCGGCTTGAAACCTTCGATCTCGTCGCGCACCGGCTTGATTTCCTCCTGCACGCCGAGCGGGCGAACTTCATGGCCGGCCGCGCGCAAGGTGCTCACGACGTCGTATTCTGTTTTCCATTCATTGATTTGCCGCGCGGTGTATCCGTCCGTAGACTCCGGAGGCACGAAGTCCGGATGCATGAGCACCAGAACGCGCAGGCGTCTCATAGCGCGATCCATTTGCGCTTTGACGGACCGAACAGCGCGTGCATGGTCTTGGCGGTCAACAGGACGGTGAAATTGATCACAAGCTTCCGTTCGGGCCCGACGGCACGCAGATTGAGCTCGCGGCAGCGGGAGATCATGTCGTCAAGCACAGCATCAAGCGTAAGTTGGTTCTCGCCCGTCCACCGCGCAACCAGCTGCCTGATCTGGGCGCGATGCCGCCGGATGAAGGCCGAAGCCGGTTGCTCCCGGCGATGCCGTGGATCAGCGGAAAAGAGCCGGGAGAGGTCGCGGTCGTAAGTCTTCGGAGGCCTGAAGGTATAGAATGCCTGCTTTTTTTGGTAATGGTCGTCAAGCGTCTGGCTGAGCTCATGGAGCGGATCGACACGCTCCCGCGTCGTGATGAGCGGCCGCTTGCCGGCGATTTCGTCCATCAGTTCGTCGACATATTTGAGCTTCTTCAGCACCGGCCAACCGGCATAGCGCGTCCGCCAGTTTGAACGTGGTCGCAGCCACACCGCGAAGGTTTCGGCGAAATCCTCGTCCGGATGGCTCTGCGCGTACCAGAGCCGAAGATGCTGGACATAACGCCGGCTGGCCGGATTGGGCCGGTAGTAGCGCGGGTAGTGTTTCGAGGACGGGCCGAACAGCTGCTGCCAACGCCGACGGCGCTGCAGCTGGTAGGCGTGCTGCACGGCATGGCCTGCCTCATGACGAAGAATGGCCATGCACTCGGACCAAGTGCCGCCCTCGACGTCGAGCATCATTTTCTTCTCGATCTTCATCAGGCGGGGATGGGTGAGATAGAATGGAATGGCAATGCCGGGCACATTCGCCGGACTGAACCATTCGCTCGATATCCATGCGTGCGGCCGCAGCCGGATGCCCCGCCCTTCGAGCTCTTCATAGAGAGTGCTGAGACAATCCTCGAGCCAAGTGTCTTCGACCACAACCCTCAGACTACTGAGGCGTTGCTTGAGCAACTGCTCATCCGATAGCTTTTCCCAAGCATATTTCCGGCGTGGCATAGGCATCCAGAAGTCATAACAACTCGGTAGTTAGATGGTGTCATACGATTCTGCCGGCAACAACCGCCGCGTCATCGCGGCGCGCCTTGTTCAGCGGCCCGCGCCGGCTTTGGGTCACTCGCGTCGAATTGACCGCCGACAGGTCACTTCCGGTCTTCCCGACAAACGGACATGCCGGGCGGCTGCTGCGATGTC
>VAZG01000201.1 GCA_005885285.1 Alphaproteobacteria bacterium
ATCGTTGCCGCCGACGATCAACAAGATGATGTTGCCCATCAGGTTGTCGCCGTCCATGTGGCGCGTGGCTTCGCTATGCGCCATCATCGAGATCAAATCATTGCGTGGGTCCGCGTTGACGCGCTCGTTCCAGAGCCGCGCAAAATACTCGCGGCATTCATCCATCGCCTGGCGGCGCTGCTCCGGCGTTTCAAAGACCCCGCTTTTGGGCAGCGCGGTTGCGACGTCGGACCAGCGGGTCAGCTTGGTTCGCTCCTCGAAGGGGAAGTCGAACAGCGTCGCCAGCATCTGCGTCGTCAGCTCGATCGACACACGCTCGACGAAATTGAAAGTCTCATTGCGCGGCAGATCGTCCAGCACCTTTGCGGAGCGCTGCCGGATCAGGATCGCGAGCTCGTCCAGATGGGTCGGCGTGAACATCGGCGAGACGGTCTTGCGCTGGGCGCTGTGCCGCGGCTGATCCATTGTGATGAAGCTCGGCTGGTCGTAGCCGGGCGCCAGGTCGCGAATGTTGATGCCGCCGAGCGCGGCATCGGAAGAGAAGATGCCGTGGCTGGTGTCGACATGCATGATGTCGTTATATTTGACGACCGACCAATAGGGCTCGATCGGCGCATTGGTGCAGTAGTGCACCGGCTCTTCCTTGCGCAGTCGCTCGAAGAAGGGCCACAGCGTATCGTCCTGGAACAGTTTTGGCGCGCCCGGATGAAAGTCCTTCAGCGGCGTCGAATAGGCTTCCTCGCGCGCCAGGCGCGCCAGCTCGGCTTTGTCCGCTCGGACCGCGGTTCGGATGTTCATCGTTGATCGATCCCAGTGCTTGTCCCGAAGTTGGTCAACCGGCAATGCGGACGGGCAGGGTCTCGTAACCTTTCACAAAGCTCGAATACACCCGCTTGGGCGGGCCTACCACCTCAATCTTGTCGAACCGCTTGAGGATCTCTTCCCAGATGATCTTCAATTGCAATTCCGCAAGGCGCAAGCCCACGCAGCGGTGGATGCCGAATCCGAAGGAGATGTGGGTGCGCGGCCGCGCCCGGTCGATGATGAATTCGTAAGGACGCTCGATCACCTCGTCATCGCGATTACCTGAGACGTACCACATCACGACCTTGTCGCCCTTCCTGAACTTTTTGCCGCGGAATTCGATGTCGGCAAGCGCGGTGCGGCGCATATGGGCGAGCGGCGTCTGCCAGCGGATCACCTCCGGCACGAAGCTGTCGAGCAGGTCAGGGTTTTCGCGCAGCTTGCTGTACTGATCCGGATTCTGGCTCAACGCGTAGATAGAGCCCGACAGCGTATTGCGCGTGGTGTCGTTGCCGCCGACGATCAGCAGCACCAGATTGCCGAGGAAATTCGCCGGGTCCATATCGCGCGTGGCTTCGCTGTGCGCCATCATCGACAGCAGGTCGCTCTTCGGCGGCTGATCGATCCGCTCCTTCCAGAGTTTTGCGAAATATCTGGCGCATTCCATCAGTTCGGCCTGGCGCGCGTCCTCGGTCGCGACGACGCCGTCCGGACCAGGCAGCGTGGTTGCCACATCGGACCAGCGCGTCAATTTGCGGCGATCCTCCCAGGGGAAGTCGAACAGCACCGCAAGCATCTGCGTCGTCAGTTCGATCGAGACCCGGTCGACCCAGTCGAACACTTCGTCCCTCGGCAAATTGTCGAGGCATTCCGCCGAGCGCTTGCGGATGTTGATGGCGAGCTGGTCGAGATGGGTCGGCGTGAACATCGGCGCCACCGTCTTGCGCTGCGCAGAGTGGCGCGGCTGGTCCATGGCGATGAAGCTTTCACGCCGCAGATCGGGGGCGACGTCGCGGATGGTGATGCCGCCCAGCGAAGCCGCCGACGAGAACACCGCGTGGTTGGTCTCGATCTCCATGATGTCGTTATATTTGGTCACCGACCAATAGGGCCCAAAGATGCTGTCCCTGCAGTAATGCACCGGCTCTTCCTGACGCAGGCGGTCGAAATACGGCCAGAACGAATCGGTCTTGAACAGTTCGGGGTCGCCGGGATCGAACGCTTCCAGCGGTATCGAATAAGCCCGTTGCCGCGCGGCCTTCTGGGTCTCGTCCTCGGTGAGATTGATGGTCCCGTGCATGGGCCGGCTCCCTAGTGACCGCGGTGTTCGCCCGCGGGCGGTATTTTGGGCGAATTACAGCGCCTTGCGTGCGCCGGGGCAAGGGAGAGTTTGGCCGCATTTGGCCCCATCAAGCGGTATTGTGGCGGCGAACGCACGGCCCCTTCTCAGCCGGCTGCGCCCGTGACAAGCTTATTGCCGGAGAATAAGGCTGTACCAAACAGCATGATTTGCCCTGGAGGCATGACGCCCATGATTCCCAATACGCATCGGATGTTCAATTTCGATCTCGGCGAGACCGCGGATGCGATCCGCGAAACGGTCTCTGATTTCGCGAGCCACGAGATCGCGCCGCGCGCCGCTGAAATCGACAGGAGCAATCAGTTTCCGCGCGACCTCTGGCCGAAGATCGGCGCGCTCGGGCTGCACGGCATCACGGTCGAGGAGGAATATGGCGGCTCGGGGCTCGGCTACCTCGAGCACTGCATTGCGGTCGAGGAAATCTCGCGCGCGTCCGCCTCCGTCGGCCTGTCCTACGGGGCGCATTCGAACCTCTGCGTCAATCAGATCCGCCGCAATGGCAATGAGAGGCAGAAGCGGAAATATTTGCCGAAGCTGATTTCCGGCGACCATGTTGGATCGCTCGCGATGTCGGAGCCCGGCGCCGGCTCCGACGTGGTGTCGATGAAGACGCGCGCCGAGAAGAAGGGTGATCGCTTCGTGCTCAACGGCAGCAAGATGTGGATCACCAACGGTCCGGTTGCGGACACGCTCGTGGTCTATGCCAAGACCGATCCCAACGAAGGTCCGCGCGGCATCACCGCCTTCATCATCGAAAAGGGCATGAAGGGATTTTCCACCGCGCAAAAGCTCGACAAGCTCGGGATGCGCGGCTCCGACACCTGCGAGCTGGTGTTTGAGGATTGCGAAGTGCCGGAAGAGAACGTGTTGAGCGAGGTCGGCCGCGGCGCCAACGTGCTGATGTCCGGCCTCGATTACGAACGCGCGGTGCTGGCGGCGGGCCCGATCGGCATCATGCAGGCGTGCATGGACGTGGTGATGCCCTATGTGCACGAGCGCAAGCAGTTCGGCCAGCCGATCGGCACCTTCCAATTGGTGCAGGGCAAGATCGCTGACATGTACACCACGATGAACGCTTCGCGCGCCTATGTCTATGCGGTGGCAAAAGCCTGCGATCGCGGCGAGACCACGCGCGAGGATGCCGCCGGCGCCATCCTTTACGCTGCGGAAAAGGCGACGCAATGCGCGCTCGACGCGATCCAGCTGCTCGGCGGCAACGGCTATATCAACGATTACCCGACCGGGCGATTGTTGCGCGATGCCAAGCTCTATGAGATCGGCGCCGGGACCAGCGAAATCCGCCGCATGCTGATCGGCCGCGAGCTGTTCGAGAAAACTGCGTAAACTTGTTCGAACGAAGTTACGCGTTGGGCGACAAATAACGGTGATAAACGGTTACGATATTCGCGCGCTGTTTTCATGGAATTGATCGATGAATCAGATGGCCGTCGTGCCTCCCGCGCTGCCGGGTTCGGTGTCGTTTTCCGGCAAGCGCGGCGACTTCCGCGCCCTGGTGACGCGTGGAGCTCTCCTCGAGCTCGTAACCGTCGGTTTTTATCGCTTCTGGCTTACCACCGACATCAGGCGTCATTTGTGGTCGGATACGGCGGTTGACGACGACGCCTTCGAATATACCGGACGCGGCAAGGAATTATTAGTCGGCTTTTTGTTCGCGCTCGCGATCATCGTACCGGTCTATCTGGCCTATTTTCTGATCAGCGTTGAAGCTGCCCGCTTCAAGGCTTTCGCCAGCTTTCCCTTGCTGGCGTTTTTCTACCTGTTCGGGCAATTCGCCATCTACCGCGCGCGGCGCTATCGCCTGACCCGTACGGTGTGGCGCGGGGTGCGGTTCTGGATGACCGGTTCGGGGTGGGCCTATGCGGCGTACGCTGCACTGTGGGGCGCACTGGTTGGGCTGACGCTGGGCCTGATGTTGCCGTGGCGTGAAGCCTCGCTCGAGCGCTACAAGATGCGGCATACCTATTACGGCGATCTTCAGGGCAGCTTTGAGGGGCGCGGCTGGGATTTCTTCAAGTGCGGCTGGTGGCTATGGCTGCTCGCGCCGATCGCCCTCTATGTGTTCCCGCTCGCGCCCTTCGTTTATGCCGCCTTCAAGGCGGTGGAATGGCGCTGGTGGCTTTCAGGCATGCGCTTTGGCGGCGTGCGTCTGGAATCGACTTTGCCGCGCGGCGCCTTGATCGGCCTTTACTGGAAGGTGATCGGCTGGATTGTTCTGCTGGCACTGGCATTCGTCGTTTATCTTGCGATATGCGCGGGTCTGGTGGCGAGCATGAGCGCAGCGCCGCTCAATCAGTTCTTCGCGCCGCAGGTGTTCTTGAAGAGTATTCCGCTGCTGGTGCTCGCCGGTATCGGCTATCTGGCGTTTGCGCTGGCGATCAACGTGGTGATCAGGATCTATCTGTTGCGCGATCTGTGGGTGAGGGTGCTTGTCTCGACCAACGTGCACGGCATGGAAGCCGCGGCCAATGTTTCCGCAAAGGGCGAACTGGCGTCGGCGCTGGGCGAGGGTATTGCCGATGGATTGGATGTCGCCGGCTTTTAGGGTGCAGAGCATTCATTGCGATGAATAGCGGGCCCGAACATGAAACGGCGTTATTGCGGCCTGCGATCTTTTTCGACGGGATGTCGAGCCGGCGGCGCACGGTCGCGCTTGCATTCGGCAACCAGCTCGAAATCAGGGAGGATCAACGCCCGCTTGCCGCGTGGAGTTATGCCGACATTCGCCGGGCCGACAGTCCTTCCGGCACCCTGCGCCTGACCTGTCTGACGGCGCCCGCGCTGGCGCGGCTTGAGATTCGTGATTCGGCCGTTGCCGCCGAGCTTGGTTCGCGCTGCACGCGGCTGGACGAGAATATGCCCGGGCGGCACGGCACCGCGAAAATCGTCGGCTGGTCGCTGGCGGCAACGGTTTCAATCGTCGCCGTGGTGTTGTTCGGTGTCCCGCTTGCCGCCGACCGTCTCACGCCGCTGGTGCCCCAAGCGCTCGAGCAGCGTCTTGGGGAAGTCGCCGACGGGCAGGTCAAGGTGATCTTCGGCAACCAGATTTGCAGCGATGCCGCCGGCCAGCAGGCCTTTGCCAAACTTGTAAATGCCCTTCGCGACGCCGCAGGTCTGGATACTTCGGTGCAGTCCGCGGTGTTATCGTCTCCAATTGCCAATGCTTTCGCGCTGCCCGGCGGCAAGGTCTATTTGTTCAGTGGATTATTGGCAAAGGCGGAAAATTCCGATGAGATAGCGGGCGTCCTCGCGCACGAATTGGGTCATTTGAAGCATCGCGACAATATGCGCGGTCTGATCTACAACGGCGGCACCTCGTTTCTGATCGGGCTGTTGTTCGGTGACATCACCGGTTCCGGCGCCTTGATCTTTGCTTCGCGATCGCTGGTGACGGCGTCCTATTCGCGCGAGGCGGAGCAAAATGCCGATACGTTTTCGGTCGCGGTGATGCAGCGGCTCGGCCGGTCGCCAAAAGCCATGGGAGAGCTGCTGCTTCGCGTCACCGGAAAAGAAGGCGACCGCAGCTTGTCCATTCTGTCGAACCATCCGCTGACCGAGGATCGGTTGAAGCGCATGACGGAGGAGGATCGGCCACGAAGCGGCCCGCCGCTGTTGACGGCAGCGGAATGGGCATCACTCAAGGCGATCTGCAGTGTGAAGAACTGATGTAGCCAGGGAAACTCGTCATGCCCGGGCTTGACCCGGGCATCCACGTCTTAACGGCACGCAAAAAAGGGCGTGGATGGCCGGGACAAGCCCGGCCATGACGGTGTGGTCTTACTCCGCCAGGTTATTGGCTTTCTTCACCCACACCCGCACATCCACCAGCACGTCTGGCAGCACCGCCTTGACCTCGGCAACGGTCATGCCGGCCTTGATGCGCGGGTCATAGAGCAGATTGAGGATGTACTGGTCGTAGACGTCGAAGAAGCCCATCGACACATTGTCGTTGAACATGGTCCAGGGCACCGAGCTCGTATCGTTGATCGGCCCCAGCGATTGCAACAGCTCCTCATAGGCGCAGTCCAGGAAAACGAAATCGCCATTGTCGACCGTGAGGATGACGTCGGAATGCTCGATCTCGAATTTCTCGTTCTTGCGAAAGCCGGAAAGGCACTGTGGATCGAGCGAGGTCTTGATCTCCCTGGCGCGCTCGCCGCCGTAGAATGCGGCGATGGTGGGATAGAGATCGCGGTCGCGCACCAGTTTGACCACGACGTTGGCGCCCTCGCTGGTCTCGGCCATTGCGATATCGAGGTGCTGGACGTGCGCGGCGATGTCGGCGACGACCTTGGCCAGTTGCATTTTGCGGTCGCTGCGGTTGCCGTCGGCGAACACGCGTACCGGAATGTCGTATTTCCGGATGCGATCGACCCGGCCAGCCAGATGATATTCGGCGCCAAAGGCGGTCTTCAGGAATCCTTCCGAGATCTCACTGTCGGTAAAGATCTTCTTTTCAGTGCGCTGACGCGAGGTGATCGCTGGAATCTCGCCCGATACGGCCGATGGCGGCACGACGCTTTCGAGCGCGACCGCGGCCAACGCGGCAGCGGCGATCCGTCGCGAAATGGAGGGAGCGCTCATTGTCTTGACGCTGCCGCAACCGGCAGGCGTGCGCAAGCGTCGATCCAGCGCGCCGCGCGAGTTCCCCCGCTCCGCGGGGTTTCAGTTCCTCACGACCACCGTGGCGCCGATCGAGACCCGGTTATAGAGATCGGTCACGTCTTCATTGGTCATGCGGAAGCAACCGGAGGATACCGCTTGCCCGATCGTCTCCGGTTCGTTGGAGCCGTGAATGCGATAGAGCGTGGAGCCGAGATAAAGCGCGCGGGCGCCGAGCGGGTTTTCGATACCGCCGGCCATGTGGCGCGGCAGGTCGCGCCGCCGCGCCAGCATCTCCGCGGGCGGGGTCCAGCCCGGCCATTCCTTTTTTGCCGAAACGCGGTGGACGCCGCTCCAGCGGAAGCCGTCGCGGCCGACACCGATGCCATAGCGCAGCGCCTGGCCGTTGCCGAGGATCAGATAGAGCCGTCGCTCGGCGGTATCGATGAGAATAGTGCCGGGCGCGTAGTTGATGGGATAGTAGACCGTCTCGCGCGGGATCGGGCTTGCTCCGCCGCGGCTAAAGAAATTCGGGCCGCCGCCCATGATGTCGCGCATGTCGAAGCCCTGGGCGCGCGAAGGGCCGCTGCCGGCCAAGAACGCTAGTGCCGCAACCAGCAGAGCCAAAGCCCGGGTCATTTTTCCCCCCTTGCGAAAAAATCGGATCGGCCAAGTCTGGCCATATCGGGCGCAATTTCGCAAGCCACGCCGCCGTGAGTGTGGCGATTTCAAAAGCCGCGGTTAAAAAAGCTCTGCTTCCCCAAAAGCTCTGCTTTCCCAAAACCTCCGCTTTCCCATGTGTAGCAGCAATGTCCGCGCCCCCTTTGACGAAAGCCGCGAACAATGGTTGATCTGCAACACATAAAGACCGCGAACGGGAGTGGAACGATGAACGGTGCGGAAAGTCTGGTGCGGACCCTGGTCGCGGGCGGCGTGGACGTCTGCTTCGCCAATCCCGGCACTTCCGAGATGCATTTTGTCGCCGCGCTCGATCGGGTCGAGGGCATGCGCTGCGTGCTCGGGCTGTTCGAAGGCGTGGTGACGGGTGCGGCCGACGGCTATTTCCGCATGAAGGGCACGCCGGCCTCGACACTGCTGCATCTCGGCCCAGGCCTTGCCAACGGCCTTGCCAATCTGCACAACGCCAAGAAGGCACAGTCCGGCATCGTCAACATCGTCGGCCAGCATGCGGTCTATCACATCGGCTACAACGCGCCTTTGACCTCCGACATCGAGGGCCTGGCGCGGCCGATGTCGGCCTGGGTGCGCACCTCGCCGAACGCCAAGTCCGTTGCTGCCGACGGTGCGGCGGCGATCGCCGCGGCAAAGGGCTCGCCGCCGCAGATCGCGACCTTGATCCTGCCCGCCGACACCGCCTGGAATGAGGCCGACGGCATTGCGCACGTGCCGTCGCCAAGCCAGCGCCCCGGCTATTCGCAAGCAGCGGTCGATACGGCGGCCAAGGTGCTGCATAGCGGCGGCACCCAGAACCTGCTCTTGATCACCGGCAGCGCGCTCACCGAGAAAGGGCTGGCGCTGGCGCAGCAGATCGCCGGCAAGACCGGCTGCAAGGTGATGGGCCAGACCTATCACCCGCGCATGGCGCGCGGGCGCGGGCGTTTCTCGATCGACCGCATCCCTTATGTGATCGAGCAGGCGCTGCCGCTGCTCAAGGATTTCAAGAACATCATTCTGGTCGAAGCCAACGATCCCGTGGCGTTCTTTGCCTATCCGAACAAGCCGAGCCAGCTTAAGCCCGAGGGCTGCGAGGTCCACCGCCTGACGGCGTGGGGCGAAAATTCGGTCGCGGCGCTGGAGGCGCTCGCGGATGCGCTCAGTGCCAAGCCGGCCGACGTCAAGCCGCAGAAGCTGGTTGAACTTGCGAAGCCAACAGGGCCGCTGACCCATGCCTCGGTCGCCCAGGCGCTCGCGATGGCGATCCCCGAAAATGCCATCGTGGTCGATGAATCCATCACCACCGGCCGCGGCTTCTTTCCGCCGACGGCGGCGGCGGCCCCGCATGACTGGCTGCAGAACATGGGCGGCTCGATCGGATTCTCGACGCCGGTCGCAACCGGAGCTGCGATCGCCTGCCCGGATCGCAAGGTGATCTGCCTGGTCGGCGACGGCAGTGCGATGTACACGATCCAGTCCTTGTGGACCCAGGCGCGCGAAAGCCTCAACGTCGTGACCATCGTGTTCGCCAACCGCATCTATCAAATTTTGCGCGGCGAGTTCGACGGCGTCGGCGCAGGCGAGCCGGGACAGCGCGCGCTCGACATGCTCAAGATCGATCGCCCGACCATCGACTTCGTCGCGCTTGCCAAGGGCATGGGCGTGGCCGGGCGCGCCGTCGCCAATGTCGACGACTTCAACGCGGCCTTGGCCGAGGCGATCGCCGAGCCGGGGCCGCGGCTGATCGAAGTGCAGATGTGAGAGATACACCGTCGTCGCGTGCGGCGACGGCGGCGTCATTCCGGGGCGCGTCGAAGACGCGAACCCGGAATCTCGAGATTCCGGGTTCATGCTGCGCATGCCCCGGAATGACAGTTCGGGGAGGGCAAGATGCAGACCGAGCTGAACAAGGTCGTGGCCGCCTTGCAGGAATTCTATGCCCGCGAGAGCTATATTCTCGAAAAGGATCTTGGCGAGATCACCTTGACGCATCGGCTTGCGGTGCAAGTCGAAAGAGAGTTCGCCGGCTGGGAGGTCGATTGCGACTATGACCGGCTCGGCGAGCGCACACTGCGGCTGCCGCATGGAACGATCATTTCGACCGACGACCACCTGGCGAAATCGGTGTATCCCGATATCGTGGTGCACCAGCGCGCGATCCCCAACAATCTGCTGGCGATCGAAGTCAGAAAGGCGGCCAATCATCAGCCGCCGGAGCACGACCAGCACAAGCTGCGGGCGCTGACCGATCCGCATCTGTGGTTCGCCTACGCCGTCGGGGTGCTGCTTGTGCTCGGAAAAAAGCAGGTCACCTCGTCGGAGATCTATGTCGGCGGCGTGGTCGACAAGCCGCTGTCCGCCTGGTTCGCCGGGCAGCTGAGGGACGCGGCGCTGGGCTAAGGGCTGAACACGAACCGCGGCGAGATCCGATCCACGACCCCTGTCATCACGAATTGATGATTGCGTTGATGTTGCGCGCCCGCTCGCGACGGCTGATCGGGAAATCGTTGAAACGGCACGACGCATGGCGCCGTGTCTGCCCGCGAGAAGAGTGCGTTTTTAGAAATCTGTCATGTCGGCGTGACAAACATCGAGCAGAACAAAACCAATCGATTTTCGCGGGCTTCCGCCCATTCAATTGCCGAGACGAACATGAAGCGCGGAATTATAATTCTTTTGATTTGCTCCGTGATCAGCCTTGCCTATTTCACCGCGAGTAAATGGGCGATCCATCACAAGACGCTGACATTCGTGGATCCCTTGCGCAGCGACCGTATCGTTACCATCGATCTCGCCGTGCGCCGCGACCGCGAAATGGAATCGATCGCCGAGATGATCGATTTGCCGGTCGCGATCCTCAGCCACGGCAACACCGTCAAGAACACTGAATACTCGTTTCTCGCCAACGTCTTTGCCGCCCGCGGCTATATGGTCGTCAGCATCCAGCACGATCTCGAAACCGACGATCCGATGGTGACGAAGGTGGGCGAGGAATTTGTCGGCCGCCGGATGCAGTACAACCGCGGCATTTTCAACATCATGTTCGCCGTCGATGAATTGAAGAAGCGTTATCCCAACGCAGACTATCGTCGGCTGACCCTGATCGGTCATTCCAACGGCGGCGACATCTCGATGTACTTCGCCAAGCTGCATCCCAATCTGGTCAAGAAGGTCGTGACGCTCGACAATCTGCGCGTGCCGTTCGTTACCGACGGCACGGTCAAGATCCTGTCGTTCCGCTCCAAGGATCCGGTGTTCAAGGCCGATCCCGGCGTCGTTCCCTCAGACGAGATTTGCGCCAAGGCCGGGATCAAGGTGGTCAGGACCGAATTTCAGCACAACGACCTCAGCGATCGCGGGCCCGACCGCGTCAAGGCCGCCATTGAGGCCAGCGTCCAGGCATTCCTTGACGAAGATGAGGGGCCGTCATCGATACCGCTGTTGACGGCGGCCGCGCCCGACCGGGTGGCGTCTTCGCCGTCTCCCAGAACTGAACGCAAGAACTGATGGCAAGGACTGATTGGGCAGCCGGCGCACGGCTCGCCTCTGGCCACTGATCGGCTAACCCGCGCCAAACAATAAGGCCGCCCGAAAGGCGGCCTTTTTCTCTTGCGTGCAGAGCACTTATTTCTTGGTCTCGTCGCTCTTCATCGTGCTCGATTTCTTTGTCTTTTTGCTCGACTTCTTCATCTTGCTCTTCGACATGTCGTCGCCCTGCTTGTCCTGAGCGAAAGCGGTCGAGTGGACGAAGGCGGTCGGGGGAACGAAAGCGGTCGAGGAGAGAAAAGCGAGGGCGGTCGTGGCAATGATCAGTCTACGCATCAGATGAACCTCCAGGTTTTTTGCGCCGGCGCCCCTCAACGGAACCGGGCGGTTCCGGTTCCATAGCCTGATCACTTCAGGGATCAGTTATTTGTGAGCCCGCTGGCCATCTGATGGCCCTTTTTTCACCCGCCCGCGGCCGGACCTGCGGAACGGCCGGCTTGGGAGGGGATTGGTCTCATGAACCTCAAGGCCGCTGGCGGAGACGTATCTGTCAGAGGCGATCGCCAGGAGGCGGTTATGACCGATTGGCATGACAACATGGTCGACCGGCCGCAAACCGATGGTGCGGGTTACGCGACGGGCTGGACGATTTCCGGCCTGACCGTGCTCGGTGCCATCGTCGCGGTCTGGCTTCTCGGGATTTGAGACGCGCCGCCCGGTAACTTCCGGCGTTCGGCCCGCTCGCGTCCAGTTGCCGCCGCGAGCGTTGTCAGACTTTACGGTTCCACGGATACGTCGCAGTCCGCGCACCGAAAATCGGGACCATCGTTTGTTTTTACGAGCCTAAAGCCGTCCGGCACGGACTGAATAGTCGGTAGGTCGTCGTCTTCCGCCTGGCACAAGGTGGCCGTGCCGGTCTTGAGGCAGAGCGGGCAGCGTAACCTTTCGTTCCACTCGTCCTTCATGGCGGCTAGGCCCTGTGGAGACCGACAAACTCCTCCGTGCCGAGGCGGCCCCTTAGATGATAGCGAACGCGATAGCCACCCCCATGACCACCAGCATATTGGCGCTGGCGATCGCGATGCTGAGATAGACGTCAGCCATCACGATCTCGGATTGAAGCTTGGGTTGCTTGCTGGGCACTGCATTTCGCCATGCAATTTGTCTGTCTTGCGGATATCACGCGGGAGGCGGGAATTCGTTCCAGCTTGCGATAGCGTTTTAGCGCTATTGCGTCCGGCGGCCGAGCTCGCCCTTCAGCCAGCCGATCACCTGGTCGGTCTTGATGGGATCGGGACGGTTGCATTCCATGCACTGGTACGTGCGCGGGCCTTCGCCGCCGGGAGGCAACGCCAGGATCAAGAAGGCCCCGCATTCGGGGCAAGTGGGTCGTTTAGCCTGTCCCATAGCGGCAAAATTTAACGGCCGTTAACTTATCGTTGTCTGTTCGGAACCGGACTCAGAAATCAAATTTTGCTCTGCGAAATCAAATTGAGGTCACCAGGGAGTTGGTGCGGCGCGGGCGGTCTGGTCACCTCGCCCCGCCCGTGTCCCCCGAAGCCCGGCTTCGGGGCGAAAACCTTACGGCGTCATAACGGGCTTTATTCCCTCATCCTGAAGGAGCTTGCGTAACAAGCGTCTCGAAGGACGAGGCCGAGAAATCAGCACCGAGGCCTCATGGTTCGAGACGGCGCATTCGCGCCTCCTCACCATGAGGGTTTGATGAGGCAGGAAGACTAATTGCGCAAACCGAGGCTTTGCAGCAACGACGGTGGCTGGGCATCTTGTAGGGGTCGGTCTTGTGGCCGAGCAACTTGTACGGGCCGGACCTGTGCCCGTGCCATTTGCTTTCGCCGGAGCCTTGCTCGGAGATCTTGCTCGGCCCGGATCTCTGCTCGCGCATTTTGCACGCGGTGGACCTGTCGGTGCCTTTGCACGGGCCGGGTCTGTGATCGGGCATCTTCTACGGGCTGCGCCTGGGCATCTTGTAGCGGCTGTTCTTGTAGCGGCTGTTCTTGCGGCGGGTGTTCTTGGGCATCTTGTGCGGGCTGCGCTTGGGCGTCTTGTGCGGGCTGTACCGGCAGCACCCCAGCCCGTGCATCTTCCTCGACCGCCCACGCCTGGAATTGATTTAACAAGGGCTCGGCTGGTGCCTGACGAATTTCGGCCTGAGCCTCGGTCTGACCGGCAGTCTTAAAAGCGGCAGCAATTTCGTCGCGCGTCGGCGCGTCCCTTGCACCCGCCGGCTCTGCACTCGCCGGCAAATCCTGCGCGCCGGCGGTTGCTTGCATGGTTGGCGTCGGCTGATCGGTGCCATCCTGAGGCGCCGATGTGGCGACCAGGAAAGCCGTGGCGTTCGCAAAGAACACGAGGGGATTGCCCACCGACAGAATCGCGAAACCGATCGCCGCCGCCGCCGCTACAACCAAAATGCTCGCCTTGAGGGTTCGCGATGCGATGACAGCTCCGTCCCGAGCTTCGTCCCGAGCATCGTCCCAAGCATCGATACCCGGCTGCTGGGGTTCTTCGGCATGATCGGAGAGAAAGAGCGGAGTAGGATCGTTCGTCGCCACGGGTGATGCCTCCACGCCAAACGCAACATCGGGCATCCTGGCATCAGCTTCTTGTTCTGGTTGACCGGCGCCCTGCTATCGAGGCCTAAAAGAGCAAGGTTCACCGGCGCGATTTAGGAGATATCTTGGTTTCATTGGGGCGTGATCGCACGATTGTTCGTCGGTTTTTACCGCACCGGTAACCCGCGGATGATGCGCCGGCCGATGCGGTTCGCTCGCCATCCTCGTTGAACCGCTCATCGGCGGCGTCCGGCTTGATTCCCCAAAATTCGGGCGGCGTATTGGAACTTGCGGTGCAGCGTGATGATTAAATTGCCCGGTAGGGCTCGATGGGAGGTCCGCATCGTTGCGCAGAAGGGTAGAGCAAACCGCATCTCTGGACGAGCGTCTAGCGGACCACCTCCGTCAGATCGAGGAACGGGTCAAGAACCTGCCGCCCGGACTTGAGCGCGTCGAAGCGCTCAAGAAGGCGGAGAAGCTCCGCCATGCGGTAGCCGTCTACAACTATTTCCTTTCCAACGAACTCAAGCCGCCCGGATAGGTGCCCGTCGGATGGAGCCAAATTCTTAGAGCTCACTTGCGGATGACGCGTAACCATGGAGGTAGCATTGAGGAAGCTTTTCGTGGCGGTTCTATTCGCCGGCAGCCTCGCAATCTTCGGCACGGCCAACGCGGCAGACGGATGCGGCCCTGGTTGCCACAGCACAGCCTACGGTGCCTGCGTCGTCGATGGCTGGGGCACCGGCGCGCCCGTATGGAACGAATGCCCTGCCGGAGCCCGGGCTCGTCCCCCGTGTGGACCTGGTTATGTCTGGCGACCTCGTTACAAAGCCTGTTTCCAGAGTTGAGGGGTCTAGCGCATAATCCGGAAAAGTGGGTACCGGTTTTCCCTCACGACAAATGCGAAGCATTTGCGCGGAGATCATGCTCACGCAAAAGGATAGAGCGGGAGGACTTCTCGAAGAAAAGTCATCACGCTAGGTCTTGGCGTGTGCTTCTTGGAGCCGCCAAGAAATTGCCCGCGCGTGCCTTGGTTTTCCGTCAATCCAAATCAGCGCCAGCGCCATGATCGGCATCATGCATCGGAATCATGCAAAGGTGTAGCGGCGGCCGATGCGGTTCAATTTCACCACCACTTGAGGTGTATACCAAGATTCAGAGCGAAGTTGCCGAATGTGCCCAACGCGGCGAATGCAGAAACAACTATCGGAAACCAGCCGAGGTCGTAGGTTGTTTCTTGACCGCCAGCGACGGCAGCGTGGGTTACGCGTGTGAATAGTTGCATCGTTGTTCCTCGCTTCCGGTTTAAGTGCGTCCCTTCCGACCTTCTTTGGTTTGACGCACCGCTTCGTTGACGTGTTGCGATCACGCCGATCCTCACGATCGCTCCATTACGGGAAGTTTGGTGAACCCTTGATGATGGTGGATAAAGATACCTGTGGGCGCTCAACTCTTTGTCGTCCTGAGTTGACTGGCCGGTTAGCCTTGGGAGTTCTGAGTCTTGGGAGTTCTGCAAAATGCACCCCGCCCTGACATTCCAGTTCGAACGTGCTGTGAACGAGTATGCCCAGTGGCGGGCTGTCCCGGCCGGGGATCGTTCGGATGCACCGGCTTGGTGGTGGAGCACGGCGTTGAACGCCGTCGATGAAACCGCAACCATGCCTCTGGAGTGGTGCGCTACGCTCGGGGTAGCCGACGGGTCGACCTACGCTAAAGGTGCGGAAGTTTTCAGGAACGCGCTCGCCGGACAAACTTACTTGCCGCAGTCGGAGAATTTTCCACGCAGGCTCAAGGCGATTTGACCCCGCTGCGATCGCGCCGCTGAACGGCAACGAGGGCGCCAACAGAAAACGGCGCTGTTGCCAGCGCCGTTCTGGTGCACCTACGCGTGGAGCCGGCCCACTTCGACTGGCGCTGGCGGGAGCGACCCGCTCTGGCTCTGCTGGCGTGGGAAGCCTGGCTCGCGGTCCGCTGGTGAAGCTATGCCGCATCCAAATGGAGTCAACTGCAACGACAATTAATTTTAGGCCAGCAGCTCACACCCATCGCGACATCGCGACATCGCGGGGAGCGCGTCGTGGCTCGCGCAGACGGCCGCGCTGGATGCGGTGGTGCCGCACACGGTTGCTTAGTCTATTTGCAGTTAGGTGGTGCGCCCGTTGTATTGGGCAGGTGGCCGGACGCCGCGCCTTTCCTACCTACCCCAGGGCACGCGCGTCCGGTCACTTCATTTGGTGGCACACCGTGATGTTGTGTTGGTGACATAAAGGGCACGGTCAGCCCTCGATTCGGCCAAGCCGAGGCTGCCGACACCATGCGTCGGCTGCAAAAAGCAACTCTCTCCCCCGATTCGGAGGGCTGCTGTCCACAGGTTCCGTCTTCACAATGTCGTGATCGTGTCTTCAACCGTACATGGGTGGGGCTTTTGCCCCCTATAAATTGTTTTGGGGCCGAGCGCCAAGACCAGAAAAGTACTCACCGACCACAGCGCGGTGCATAACGTCAATTAGGGCGGAGACTGACCAGGCTCGATTGCGGGGACTATTTTGTAACCAGGGGAGTACTAGTGATGGTTCAATCAATAGCAGGACAAGTCTTCAACATTGTTGATCTGGAAAAAGAGATTGAGGCGGAGATCCGCAACAGTCCACCGCTGCGCGGCGTGCATTCCATCGACTTTGCGCCGTCGAGGTTGCGTTCGCCGACGATCGCGATGCCCGATTACGTCGAACACCGCGAGGGAGCGACCGAGATCGGCAAGCTGTCAGCCGAAGCCGTTGTCCGCGAATATGAAGCGGCGGCGAAAGAGATCGAGGACATGGGCGCCGAGCTGATCGAGCGCGCCAAGCAATGCGAGGCAATGACCAGGGATGCGCTCGCCGTTACCGAAGAGATGAAGGAAACTGCGGCGCGCTATCGCCAGGAGGCCAAGCGTGTTTTCCTTCAGATTGAGAACTGCACGGCGATGGCGGCCGAGGTTCGAAAGACCTGCTCCGAACTGAAGGATAAGATCGCCACGCCTGCCGGATAGACCGAAGTGAAACCGGGCCGCCCACCCTTGCCGAATCCTGAGACGGTCGGCGGCGCGTTCGCCAGCAGCTCTCGCCTGCTCGCTTTGCGCAAATTGGCCCAGCGCGCCTGCAACGATCCGCGGCGGATGGAGGCGCGCAAGGCCGAGGCCAAGATCATGGAGATGATGCCGTTTCGGGTATGGCTATCCTGCACCGCGGTCGCGCGGCTGATCGGCACGCCCGACGATCGCAAAACCCGCGCGCGGCTGGATCGCCTGGCCAGCGACCGCAAGATCGAACGCAAGCGCGAGCAGGGCATCCACGGCCCCGTCTATCTGTTCCGGAGAATTTCGTGAGGGCGCGTCGGATCTTCGATGGCGTGGCCTAGATCGAGTGGCCATTTCTCGCTCGCCCCCCTCTTCGCGGGGTCGAGACGAGCGAAGCTCGCTCTGAGAGGGTTGGGGTGAGGGCCGCTTCCGCTATGACGCGGAGAGATGTGTTTGCGGAGAGTCACCCCTCACCCGAAGCCTTCGGCTTCGACCTCTCCCGCATCCGCCTTCGCCCGAAGGCGGGCTTCGGCGGACATAAGCGGGGCGAGGTGACTAGAGACTGCCCGCGCCGACCAACTCAAAACCATCACGTTCGCTTCAACCTGAACCCGTCCCGTTCTAGCGAGTCACGCGGTGCTCGTATTGTGACACAGATGAATACGGTCATCGGTCCGTTCTCGAGTTCCTCGGGGCTATGACGATTGATCGCACTTATCGCAGGCGCAAATTCGTATCATACTGTCACAATGCTCCACTGGATTTGCATGTTCGCGGCTGGGGCGATGGTTGCGCTGTCGATCTTCTTTGTCTTTCGACCGCATCACCCCCTCGGCGGAATACAGACGCCTCGTCAGGCGCTGGCGGGCACGACCTGTGTTGCGCCTCCCGAAACTAGCTTGATTCCGCGGGAATACAGTTGCGAGGAACCATGACCGGGCTCGCCATGATCCCGCTTTGGACCGCGCGACGACGTCCTGGAATGAAGACGTCCTGGCATGAAAGAGGCCGCCAACAGAGGCGGCTCACTTCTCGCGGAGGTCCAGCATCGGTGCCAATTACGTATTAGGGTGAGACGATAGCTTTGATCTTTCTCAAAATGGCTCTAGGGACTGGCCTGGCGATCATTAGCCTTGGCGTTTTTCCGGATAGGCTGAGGGGCGGAGCCATTGCCATCGCGACATGCATCGCTGCAGCTTTTGTCCTTCACTTCGGCGCTCCCTGAAAATCGCTTTATCGGAAACGCAAAGATCGTCACTGTCCTTCTCAATAATGACCCCGCGCCTTCGCATCCAGTTCGATCGGCTGCCGGCCCGGGCCGGTTGTTGGCTAGGTCTGTTGTCCAGCGGCTTCGAGGATCAGCCGGGTGATCTCGTCAGGATGCGAGATCATCGACACATGGCTCGACTTCAGCTCGATGGTCTTGGCGCCCATGCGCTTGGCCATGAAGCGTTCGAGATCGGGATTGATCGTGCGGTCTTCCGTCGAAACGGCATAGAAACTCGGCTTCGACCGCCACGCCGCCTGCGTGGTCTTGCCCGCGAGCAATGCCCTGTTGAACGGCTCCTGAACCGCATAGAGCACCTTCGCCTTCGCTTCCGGCAGGTCGCCCGCGAAATCGTGCAGAAACGCGGACTCGGTAAGGCGGCCCTCATCGCCGTCGAAAACGATCCCGGCGGACGCGGGCGGCGTGGGATATGTCTTGGCCAGCGCGGTATAATCCTCGCCGGCATCCGGCGCCCGTGCTGCGACATAGACGAGAGCTGAGACCTGGGGATGCACACCGGCCTCGGTGACGATCATCCCGGAAAAGGAATGCCCGACCAGGACTGTCGGGCCATCCTGCCGGTCCAGCACGCGCTGGGCGGCGGCTACCGCTTCGGGCAGCGTGGTCAGAGGATTTTGCACGGCCGTGACGTTGAGATCGGCCGCCTGCAATCGTGCGATCACCTCGGACCAGCATGATCCGTCGGCGAACAGCCCGTGCACAAGAACGATGTTGTGCGCCTTGGCTGGAGCGGAGGGTGCGGCCGTGGCTCGCGTTCCGATCAGCGAAGTGGAGGCGCCGGCAAGCAGCGCGGCCGAAAAGCTACGCCTGGTCATCATCATGATTTGATTTCCCTTCGGTTAGCCTTGCGCAGGCGCAATAGCGTTGCGCCAGAATAACGAGGCGCTGGGTGAGGTTGTTATTTCGTCGCCAGAGCCTGCTCCCTTGCTTATTGGCTCTCCACACAATGGTCGACGTGATTTGGATATATTTTCAACATCGCGTCGTACAGTTCACGGACGGCTGAGGTTGTTTCATTCAGTGAGGGAGGCCGAGGCGTTCCTTATGCCTCACAGCAGGCGCAGGGCTCCCGGCACCGCGGTGGCGTTGGGAACCGATTGGCGGCCCAGGCTTTAACTCGCGAGAGGAGGAAAGCCATGGCCCGCATATGGAAGACTCCGCTATTTGTGCTTGCCACGGCCTATTTCGTGATCGACGGACTGTTTTCGTACGTCACGCAACCTATTTCTGCCTGGCTCGGCAGGATGCAGATTTTCCAGCGAACGCGCCGCTGGATCGTCTCCTTGCGACCCTATCCGTCGCTGGCGCTTTTCGCGGTGCCGGTGATCATCCTCGAGCCGGTAAAACCCCTGGCGGGATATTTTGTGGCGACCGGTCATTTGGTTGCCGGTGCAATTACCTTCGTGACGGGTGAACTGTTAAAGCTCACCTGCGTCGAGCGGCTATTCGAGCTTAATCGCAAAAAGCTCCTGTCGATTCCCGCGTTTGCCTTCGGCTACAGGCATTGGCGGCGGATGATGGATATCATCGAATCGCTGGAGATATGGAAGGCGTCGCGACGCCTCGCAAGGCGTGCGGCTCACATCGTACGGATGCGCTGGCTTTCATTGAAGCGCGCCCGGAACTCTTATCGACTACAATAAGCTGAATGTTCGAAATCATTGCGCCGAACTCGTCGCGCGACGATCTCCAAACGTATCGCCAGGGAAGCGGCGGCTGCAACGCCTTCGCATGGTCGCAGGGCGCGCATCCAGGCGTCGCATCTCAAGGACGATGGTGGGCGCACAAGGGATCGAACCTTGGACCTCTCCCGTGTGAAGGAAGAAGGGGTAGGCAACTAACGCTTGCACCGCAGGGATTTCCGAGATTGCCGACTAATGGCTGGGCGAATATTGGGCCTCAATATTCCCTATTTGTTCCTATGCTATTTCTGGTAGTATGGCTTCATTCTTACGGGGCTATGGATGCCGAAGCAACAGGTCGAGTTCGATCCGATTGACGGGTTGGTTGTTGATGAGGTTGGTGCGTGGGCGTCGGAAAAACATGAGCGCCTAAAAAAGTACATTGATGCTTCTAGGGGTGCGCGGGCGAAGTTTTTGCCCCCCCAAGGGTCTGGGCGCCGGATACATCGAATTGTTCTCGGGCCCAGGAAAATCACACGTAAAGGATACGCCCGACTTTATCGATGGCAGCCCGATTGTAGCGTACAAAGCAGCGCAGAAGAGCGGCACCCGTTTTTCAGAATTATACTTCAACGATCTCGATCAAACGAAGTCGGCGGCGCTTAAGCAACGAATCGCGGGGCTGGGCGGTGCAGCTCAAATCTTTAGTCAGCCTGCCGAGGTTGCTGTCGATACCATTACGCGAGCACTCAATCCCAAAGGCCTGCACTTTGCATTTCTCGATCCGTACCGGCTTGAGGTTCTGCCATTCACGATCATTCAGAAGCTGGCCTCGCTCCCTCGGATGGACATGCTGATTCACGTCAGCGTTTTTGATCTGCAGCGTAACCTGCGTCGATATGTGGCCGATGGTAGAGTCTTGGACTCATTTATGCCCGGCTGGCGTAGTGCAGTTGATGTGAACCGGCCGGATCAGGCGTTACGAACCGATCTACTTGAGTATTGGTTAAGCGAAATAAGGAAACTCGGAACAAGCCCTGCCGAAGGCATTGAGCTAGTTTCTGCAACCGGCGGGCAGAGGCTCTACTGGTTGGTCTTTGTAAGCTCTCACGAATTGGGTAGGAAGTTGTGGGAAGATATTCGAAACGTAAATGTCCAGGCCCGACTAATTTGAGGCACTACGCATGGCTGACACCTCGATAGAATGGACAGACGCAACATGGAATCCGGTTGCGGGTTGCACGGTGCTGTCGCCGGGCTGCACCAATTGCTACGCCATGCGCATGGCGGCGCGACTCGATGCCATGGGAATGGCAAAATATCGCGGCCTCACGCGGAAAAGCGGTCGGCGCGCAGTGTGGACCGGCAAAATCAGGCTAGACAGGAAGGCACTTAGCATCCCGCCGCGCTGGAAAAAGCCGCGCCGCATCTTTGTGAATTCTATGTCTGATTTATTCCACGATGCCGTGCCCGCTGAATTTGTCCGCGAAGTTTGGTCGGTGATGAGGTCGACACCGCAACACACCTATCAAATTCTCACCAAGCGACCGGCGCGGATGGCAAAGCTGACGCAATCACTAAAGATGCTTCCGAACGTCTGGCTCGGCGCTAGCGTGGAGAGCGCTGACTATCTTGGTCGCATCGACGAGCTGCGCCAGGTCGATGCTGCTGTTAAGTTCATTTCGTTCGAGCCGCTATTGAGCTCGGTAGCAGGCGCCGATCTCAGCAACATCCAATGGGTTATCGTCGGCGGCGAGAGCGGCCCGCGATCTAGGCCGATGCTCAAGGAGTGGGTGGACGAGATCGAGGCATTGTGTCGCGACGCCGATGCAGCGTTCTTTTTCAAGCAATGGGGAGGCGTTCGAAAGAAGGTGGCTGGCCGGACCTATCGCGATCAAACCTTCGACGAAATGCCGATCGGCGCGTGATTGCGGCGCGTGTGGGAGCGGATAGCCGGAACTCGCCCTCCAAACCGCGCGCGCTCAAGGCGGCAG
>VAZG01000601.1 GCA_005885285.1 Alphaproteobacteria bacterium
CGATCGTCTCCCGTGCCGCGTGGACACGCCGCCAATCAAGCCCTTCGATCAGCGCCGAGAATTCGGCCGCCGACAAACGCATCACGCCATCCTCGATCTTCGGCCAGCGGAAGACGCCTTCCTCGAGCCGCTTGGCGAACAGGCACAAACCCGTACCATCCCAGAAGATCAGCTTGATCCGGTCCGCCCGCTTGGCGCGGAACACATAAACAGCACCCGAGAACGGATCGGCCTTCATGTGCTCGCGTACCAACATGGAAAGCCCCTCCATTCCCTTGCGGAAGTCGACCGGCTTGGTTGCTACCATCACTCGGACAGTTCCAGACGGGCCGATCACCGGCTTGCCTTCAGCGCATGGAGGATGGCCGCAATCATCGCCATGTCCGCGCCTCGGCCGACCCGGATAGTGACGCCTTTGACTTCGATCTCGATGCCCCCGACATCCGGCTTGGCCTTGCGTCGCGCTGTCTTGGCGCTCATGGCCAACAGCCGCGGCCGGTACCATGGCGTCTACCACCGCCGGTACAAACGGCGGATCGTCAGCCATCGACGTCGGCAACCGGCGTGCTTGCCGGCGCCAGGTGAACACTTGTTGTGGGGTAAGCCCGTGTCGCCGGGCAATCTCGGAAACGACGGCGCCTGGTACCAGCGTCTCCTCGACGATCCGCGCCTTGTCGTCCTTGTGGATTGCGTTCAGCTCTTTGAGGTTCTCGATCCCGTCATCGGTGAACGCCATCACCCCATCTTCACCGACGCCGACGACCCATAGCTGGCCATCCTCGGTGTCCATTTCTTCGGCGACCTCGAACAGCCATTCCTCGTCTTCACCGAGCATCTCAGCGACATGGCTGAGAGTGAACACGTGGCTGACTTTGTTGACGTGCCCTATCAAGCTGCCTGCGCCGCAAGGCCTTGCTGTTGCGCAGTCTTCCAGTTCCAGGGCAGCAGCTCATCGAGCCTGTGGGCGGGGTGGGTAGCGATGCGAGCGAGTACATCGGCGAGCCAGGCCTGAGGGTCGACGTGGTTCATCTTGGCAGAGACGATGAGGCTATACATGGCGGCGGCTCGGCGCCCTCCGCGGTCGGATCCACAGAATAACCACGACTTTCTGCCCAATGCGATGCCGCGCAGCGCTCTTTCGGCGGCATTGTTCGAGAGGCAGACGCGGCCATCGTCGAGGAAGCGTGTGAAGGAGGCCCAGCGCTTGAACATGTAGTTCATGGCCTTGGCCAGATCGTGACCGCGGGAGAGCTTGGCGCACTGCTCGCGCATATAGGCTTCCAGATCGGCGACGAGCGGCGCGCTCTGCGCCTGGCGAACTGCCTTTCGTTGGTCGGCGTTTTGGCCATTGATAGAGCGCTCGATCTCGAACAGAGCGTCGATGCGGCGCACGATCTCCATGGCGACGGGCGAGATGACGATCTCCTTCTTTCCGGCCGCTTTGCGCCGCGCGTTCTCCTCAAGATCCGCCATGGCGAAGAACGGGCGCCGGGCATGGACCCAACAGGCCGCTTCCCTGATAAGCCCAGGACTTCGCTCGGGCTCGTAGAGCTTGATGTATCCGCCGAAGGCGTCGGCCTGGAGGATCCCGGTGTAGTTGGCCAGATGCGCCTGCGGATGCTCACCACTTCGATCGCGCGAGTAATAAAACATCGCCGCCGGCGGATCTGAGCCGCCGAAGGGGCGGTCGTCCTTCACATAGACCCAGCATCGAGCGACATCGCACTTGCCCAAGGCTAGCACGGGCACAGTGGTGTCGTCGCCATGGAGGCGTTCGGCTGCCATGACGTGGGCTTCCAAGAGCCGCGACAGCGGCTCCAACACCGTGCAGCACGCCCCTACGGCGTCGGCCATGGTCGAGAGGCTGATCGGCACGCCTTCAAGGGCATAGCGCTCGGCCTGACGGTTCAACGGCTGATGCTGGCCGAACTTCTCGTACAGAATCATCGCGAGCAGGCTCGGTCCCGCCCAGCCCCGCGCAATCACATGGAACGGCGCCGGCGCTTGGCTGATTTTCTCGCAATCCCGGCAGGTGAACTTTTCGCGCACCGTTTCGACCACCTTCCATTGGCGCGGGATCGCCTCCAGGGTCCGGGTCACGTCTTCGCCCAGCTCGCTTGCGTATAAATCCGCGTACCGTCGTCATCCTCGCGACAGCTCGTTCCGCCGCCAGCTCGTCTTCTGTGGCTTCAGCTTGCAGCTCTTCGAACGTCAGCGCCAATTGGTCGATCAGCCGCGATGATCGCTCTGACCGTTGTCCGTAGATCTGACGCTCAAGCTTGGCGATCCGCAGCTTCTGTTGGGCGATCAGCGCGCCGTCTTCCGAGGCTTTCGCGCGGGCGACCGCGAGCTCCGCTACAACCTCTAACGCCTTTGCGCGCTCGAGCGCCAACGCCTCTTTCAGAGCCGCAATGTCATCCGCAACAGCGTCACGATCAGCATCCATGCAACGCAGTGAATCACATATCGAGCGCGTTGTGACTCCCCAAAATGCCAGCAGCTGCAGATTTCTTCTGCTCAACCCGCGCTCTGCGGTCTCCAGCTTAGTCGTGGATTCCTCCAGTCAATTCCTTCCAGCATATAGGCCATCTGCGCCGCCGAGATTGACACCGCACCAGCGGATGCTGAGGGCCAGATGAACTTGCCGCGGTCCAGGCGTTTGGCATAGAGCGACATGCCTAACCCGTCATGCCATAAAATCTTGACCAGATCGCCGCGGCGACCCCGGAAGATATAGAGATCGCCGGCATGAGGATCGCGCTTCAAGCTCTCCTGAACCGTCAGGGCCAGACTTTGCATGCCGCGGCGCATGTCGGTGTGGCCGGTGGCGATCCAGACCCTGACGCCGCTCGGGATCGGGATCATTGGCGTCTCAGCAGCTCAAGGACCCGCTGCAGCGCCTCGGCATCAACATCCCGGTCAACGCGAACGCAACCGCCGCCGCTAAGCTCAATCTCGATTATTCCGATTCTTGCGCGCTGCGCAGGAGTCGACAACGGCGGCTGCGGTGTGCACGTCGAGGCCGGAGCCGGCGTAAAGGCGATCTCCACAGGAACAAGCGCCGGCACGGCATCCCCGCTCAGCCGATCCTCGCGCGCCAACCGGCGCCACGTGAACAATTGGCTCGCAGACAACCCGTTGCGCCGAGCCGTCACTGACACCAATCGTGGCCCACCATAGCTCTCGGCAACGATCCGCTGCTTTTCTTGCAATGTCCAACGGCGTCGAGCGCCCGTCGAGACAACTTCCAGTCGGGAGACCTTCGAATTAGGCGTATGGTCAGTCATACACCTATGTCTTCACCCTCCATCGCGCCGCGCAAGGCGGCCCTCGCCGGAGCGATACCCGGATTCAAGGTGTTCGGCGATAATAAAACCGACCTGACGCAACGTGGCTAGAACTAGCTCTTGATCGGTCACAGCACTCACGAAGTCCTTGAGCGATTGGA
>VAZG01000602.1 GCA_005885285.1 Alphaproteobacteria bacterium
CAGCGAGATAAAGGCAAGCGATTCGCCGAACGCCAGCACCAGAACGATCGGTGCGGCCCAGGCCTGATGATCGCGCACGAAGTTGGCCAGGGCGTGCGCAAAATCTTCCATTTCCGACGCTTTCCCGCCCCGCTTCTGTGGGTTTGAACCTTTTCGAGGGTTCGATGCCGAAAACAGGTAAGCCAGCCCGTTGCATGACTTCAAGTCACAATGGCAGATACAGGGCGTGAGCCTGCCTTCTCGCCCGGCTACCCATCCCCTAACGCGGAGGAAGTTTTGATGATCGGATCGTTGATGATGTGCGTGAGCGCGGTGATTCTGCTCGCCGGGATGCTGGCCGGCATCGTCATGGGCATCAAGCAGGACTTTGCGCTCGCCCCTGCGCACGCGCATCTCAACTTGATCGGTGGCGTGCTGTTATTCCTGGTCGGGCTTTACTACCGGCTCATTCCCGCCGCCGGAAGCAGCGCCCTTGCCAAGGTGCAGGGTTGGCTACACATGATCGGCGCGATTGCGTTTCCTGTTGGCGTCGCCATCGTCATTCTAAAGGGCGAAGCGCTCGTGGCGATACCGATCGTGGGGTCCCTGATTGTGGTTGCGGCGATGGCGCTGTTCACACTGATCGTGTTCCGGACCGCCTACGCTTAAGCATCCGCGGTCACTTTTTAAGCCCAACCATGGCATAGTCAGAGCAATCGATTCGCTGCGGTTCCCCGCGCGCAAGCACATGAAAATCCAAAACTTGAAAACCTATGGCTAAATCATTGAAAGCCCTTGCAAAAAACAAGGCAACCAACGATCTGTTCGGCGCCGGCGAACCGAAAGGGCGCGCGGGGCTCAAGGTCGCCTCGCGCGCTTCCAGCGCCGAAGCCGGCTACACCGCCCGCGACATCGAGGTGCTCGAGGGCCTGGAACCGGTGCGGCGGCGGCCGGGCATGTATATCGGCGGCACCGACGAGAAGGCGCTGCATCACCTGTTCGCGGAAGTCATCGACAACTCCATGGACGAGGCGCTGGCCGGCCACGCCACCTTCATCGAGGTGGAATTGACCGCCGACGGATTTTTGACCGTCACCGATAACGGCCGTGGCATCCCCATCGATCCCCATCCGAAATTCCCGAAGAAGTCGGCGCTCGAAGTCATCATGTGCACGCTGCATTCCGGCGGCAAATTCGATTCCAAGGTCTACGAGACCTCGGGCGGCCTGCATGGCGTCGGCGTCTCCGTGGTGAACGCGCTATCGTCGCGGCTCGAGGTCGAAGTTGCGCGCAGCCAACAGCTCTATCGCATGACCTTCGAGCGCGGCCATCCCAAGGGCAAGCTCGAAGACCTCGGCAAGATCAACAACCGCCGCGGCACGCGCATCCGCTTCAAGCCTGATACCGACATCTTCGGCGCCAAGGCCACGTTCAAGCCGCAGCGCCTGTTCAAGATGGCGCGCTCCAAGGCTTATCTGTTCGGCGGTGTCGAGATCCGCTGGCGCTGCGCGCCGGAGCTCTTGAAGGGCGTCGAAGATGTTCCGGCCGAAGACAGCTTCCATTTCCCGGGCGGATTGAAGGATTTCCTCGGCGCGGCGATCCATAACGATACGCTCGTGCACCCTGACATCTTCTCCGGCAAATCAGGACGGGTCGGCGCCCATGGCGCCTGCGAATGGGCGGTGGCCTGGACCGCGGATGCCGACGGCTTTCTGTCGTCCTACTGCAACACGGTGCCGACGCAGGACGGTGGCACCCATGAATCCGGCATGCGCAGCGCTATGCTGCGAGGACTAAAGGATCACGCCGAACGCATCGGCCAAAGCAAGCGCGCCGCTGCCGTCACCTCGGAAGACGTGATGGTCGGCGCTGCCGTGATGCTCTCCGTGTTCGTGCGCGAACCGGAATTCCAGGGCCAGACCAAGGACCGGCTTGCCACCGCCGAAGCCCAACGCATCGTCGAACAGGCGATCAAAGACCCGTTTGATCATTGGCTGTCGGGCAACCCCGTGCAGGCCAACCGGCTGCTCGACTTCGTGGTCGAACGCGCCGAGGAGCGGCTGCGCCGCCAGAACTCTTCATCGTCGAGGGCGATTCCGCCGGCGGCACCGCCAAGGTTGCGCGCAACCGCGAGACCCAGGCGATCCTTCCGCTTCGTGGAAAAATCCTCAATGTCGCCTCGGCCGGCAAGGACAAGCTGGTAGCGAACGCGCAGCTCGCCGACCTGACCCAGGCGATCGGCTGCGGCACGCTCGCGCACTACCGTGAAGAAGATTTGCGCTATTCGCGCATCATCATCATGACCGACGCCGACGTCGACGGCGCCCATATCGCCTCGCTCCTGATCACGTTCTTCTACCGGCAGATGCCGCGGCTGATCGATGAAGGCCATCTCTATCTCGCAGTGCCGCCGCTCTATAAATTGACCCATGGCAGCAAGACGGTCTATGCGCGCGACGACGCCCACCGGGATGCGCTGCTCAAGAGCGAATTCAACGCCAACGCCAAAGTCGACATCAGCCGCTTCAAGGGCCTCGGCGAAATGATGGCGGCGCAGCTCAAGGAAACCACCATGGACCCGGCCAAGCGCGCGCTGCTGCGGGTGGTGCTTTTGGCCGACGACCGCGAGGGCACCGCCGACTCGGTGGAGCGGCTGATGGGCACCAAGGCTGAAGCGCGATTCGCCTTCATCTCCGACAAGGCCGAATTCGCGAGCGATGACCTGCTGGACGTGTGAGCGAGGGCAGAACGCAAGCGCCTGCCGTCATACCAACCTTAGCCGTCATTCCGAGCGCAACCCTAGACGTCATTCCGAGCGCAACCCTAGCCGTCATTCCCCACCTCAGCCGTCATTGCGAGCGCAGCGAAGCAATCCATGTCATCCAGCAAAGAAAGATGGATTGCCTCGCTACGCTCGCAAAGGCGGTTCAGGGGCATGGATTGGTTCGCGGAGTTTATCATCCGGCGCGCATTCGCGCGACCCGTTGGCTCGCAATGATGGAGCTGGTCGGCGACTTCACGCCAACGTCTCATAAAGATCCTTCCAACCGGGATTCAGCCCTTCAATCAACGCTAATTTTTTGGCACGGCTGCCGGCCTTGAGCTGCTTTTCCCGTGTGATCGCCTCAATCATGCTTTCGTGTAGTTCATACCAGACAAGAATCTTGCAGCCGTATTTTGCGGAGAACCCCTTTACCAGCCCCTCGCGGTGCTCGAAGGCACGCCG
>VAZG01000362.1 GCA_005885285.1 Alphaproteobacteria bacterium
CAATCCGCGCCTTCGCCAACGCGACATAGCCGGCACCGAGCCGTTTTGCAGCCCGCAAGGCGGCTTCGTGCTCGCTGCCGTACAACAACAAATCCATTCGCGCCTTCTGGTCGCCCGCCGTCAGCAATGCGCCGAACAACTCGAGCGCGGCGTTCTCGGTATCCTCCGACATCGCATCGTTGCGCCAGGCTTCGCGCACCAGGCGTTCGGCATTGGCGCGGTCGCCGCGCGCGAGCATTGCCCGCGCCAGCGCGAAGCGGCCTTTGGCCGACGACGGCGATTCGCCTTCGAACCAGGACCATACGACCGCATCCTCGCGATGGTCGTCCCACAGCGCCGCCTCCAAGCGGCGGCGCAGGAACGCCTGCGAAGGCCAGCTTGGATTGGCCGATATGAAGGCGCGGTAGCGCTCGACGCTCGCGTTGTTGTTGTCGCTGCGCAGGATGATCCATTCCGCAAGCTTTCTTGCGACCGGATCGGATATCGTGGCCTCGATTTGGGTGGCGTCGTCAGGCTTGCGTTGGCGGATTAGCTCGATGACGTTCTCGATCGCGTCGGTATCGGCCTTCGAGGTCGATGAGGTCGCGGCCACCGCGGCCGGCGCCACCTGTTTGCGCAGCGGCAGAGCAGGGGCCGCACGCGGGCGGGACGGTAAAACGGGCGCGATCGCCGGCGCCGGTGTCGGGCCGGGCCCCGTCTCCCTGGCGATCGGGGTCAGCACCGGCGCTGCCGCCGTTGCCACGGCCGTCATCTTGCCGGGCGTGCTCTTGCTGACGGTGATCCTGTTGGCTGTAGAATTGGGCACCAAATTGCGTGCGATCGGCCGCGGTTTTGGCAGGGGAACCTTGGGCTTGGCAGCCCAGGCATTCGTCGCCAGCGCCGATAAACCCACCGCCAGCGTCAGGCTGGTGGCCAAGGCGGTCGATCGCAACGCGGCTGCGCGGACAAGGCGGTTCACGGCGTTCCTTCGCTGCGAATCATTCAATCGCTTAAGCTTCAGGTCTATTTGATTGAATCTGCGGGCAAAATACTTATTCCCCCCGCGGGGCCTAGGTCTCTGCGCCATGACAGCGGCAAAATCGCGGCTGGATCAATAGTCCAGCCTTTCGCCGAACCGTCTGACCCGATATGAATTGATGTATTCAGCACAAGAAGCGCCGCGAACCACGCGTTTGGAGGAAGTCGATGGCAGCCAAGACGAAATTCCGGGGATCCTTCACCGCCTTGGTCACGCCCTTCAAGAACGGCTCGCTCGACGAAGCGGCCTTCCGGTCGCTCGTGAACTGGCAGATGGCCGAAGGCACCCACGGCCTTGTGCCGGTGGGAACGACCGGCGAAAGCCCGACCGTGAGCCACGATGAGCACAAGCGCGTGGTCGAGTGGTGCGTCGAGGAGGCCAAGGGCCGCGTTCCCGTGATCGCAGGTGCAGGCTCAAACTCGACCAGGGAGGCCATCGATCTGGCCGAGCATGCGGAAAAGGCCGGCGCCGACGCGGTGCTGGTGGTGACGCCCTATTACAACAAGCCGACCCAGGAAGGCATGTACCAGCACTTCAAGGCGATCAACGACGCGATCGGTATTCCCATCATCATCTACAACATCCCGCCGCGCTCGGTGATCGACATGTCGGTCGACACCATGAAGCGATTATTCGAGTTGAAGAACATCGCAGGCGTCAAGGACGCGACCGCCAGCATGGTGCGGGTGTCGCAGCAGCGCGCCGCGATGGGCGAGGATTTCAACCAATTGTCGGGCGAGGACGCCACCGTGCTCGGCTACATGGCGCATGGCGGTCACGGCTGCATCTCGGTAACCTCCAACGTCGCGCCCCGGCTGTGCTCCGAATTCCATATCGCCTGGCAGAAAGGCGACCTCGCCACGGCGCTGAAGGTGCACGACAAGCTGATGCCGCTGCACACCAATCTGTTCATTGAAAGCAATCCCGCGCCGATCAAGTACGCGCTGTCGCTACTTGGCAAATTGGAAGAGAAGCTGCGCCTGCCGATGGTGCCGGTATCCGAGCCGACGCGCGCGGCCGTGCGCAGCGCGATGGTGCATGCCGGCCTGATCAATTGATTTTGTCTGCATCGCGCATTCTTCGCCTGGCGAACGAACAGAGGGTTCTAACGTGCTGAAGGAGTTTCGCGAATTCGCGATGAAGGGCAATGTCGTCGACCTCGCGATCGGCGTCATCATCGGCGCCGCCTTTGGCGCGATCGTGAACTCGCTGGTCGGCGACGTCATCATGCCGATCATCGGCGCGATCACCGGTGGGCTCGATTTCTCCAACTACTTCACTCCGCTGTCGAAGGCGATCACCGCAGGCAACCTGGCGGACGCGAAAAAGCAGGGCGCGGTGCTGGCCTGGGGCAATTTTCTGACCCTAACCTTGAATTTCTTGATTATCGCCTTCGTGCTGTTCATCGTCATCCGCCTCGTCAACAAGCTGAAGCGACGTGAAGAGGCGGCACCGAGCGCGCCGCCGAAGCCGACGCGCGAGGTCGAACTGCTGACCGAGATCCGTGATCTCCTGAAGAAGGCTTGAAGTGGCCGAAAAGAATGAGCGGGCGATCAAGGTGGTCGCCGAGAATCGCAAAGCGCGTTTCAATTACGCAATCGAGGACACGATCGAGGCGGGCATTGCGTTGACCGGAACCGAGGTGAAGTCGATCCGCAACGGCAAGACCACGATTGCGGAATCCTACGCCGATTCCAAGGACGGCGAGATCTGGCTGATCAACGCCAATATTCCCGAATATTTGCAGGCCAATCGCTTCAATCACGAGCCGAAGCGGCCGCGCAAGCTGTTGCTGCACAAGAAGCAAATCAATAAATTGATGGGCGCCGTCGATCGCGAGGGCATGACGCTGATCCCGCTCAAGCTTTATTTCAACGAGCGCGGCCGCGCCAAGCTGTTGCTGGCGGTGGCCAAGGGCAAGAAGCTGCACGACAAGCGCGAGAGCGAGAAGAAGCGCGATTGGAGCAGGGAGAAGGGCCGCCTGCTGCGGGCGAGGGGATAGTGGTGATCCGCATCCCTATCCGTCATTGCGAGGAGCGTAGCGACGAAACAATCCAGCTTTCGGCATTGCCGCACCGTGGATCGCTTCGCGGAGCCTGTCATCGGGCGCGCATTCGCGCGACCCGTTGGCTCGCAATGACGACCAATGGAGACTAGTCTAATGAACCAGAAGAACCTGCTTGAAGTCGACTGGAGCAAGATCCCGGCGCCGACCGATGATGGTGCCGCGGCGCATCTCGAGGGCATGACGATTCCGCCGGTCAGCCTGATCGCCACCGACGACACCTCGGTGAGGTTGTCGGCGCTGCCGGGCCGCACCGTGGTGTTCGCCTATCCCAGAACCGGCGAGCCCGGCAAGATCAGCATTGTCGACGACTGGGACATGATCCCGGGTGCGCGCGGCTGCACCCCGCAGACCTGCTCCTTCCGCGACCTGTTTGCCGAACTAAAGGCCGCGGGCAGCTCGCATGTGTTCGGCCTGTCGACGCAGAGCAACGCCTATCAGGCCGAGATGGCCGCGCGATTGCATCTGCCGTTTCCGGTGCTGTCGGATGAAAAGCTCACCCTGACCAGCGCGCTCGATCTGCCGACCATGGAGGTGGCGGGATTGATCCTGATCAAGCGGCTTGCGTTGATCATCGACAATGCACGGATCACGCATGTGTTCTATCCAGTGTTCCCGCCCGACCGGAATGCCGGCGACGTGCTGGCATGGCTGAAGGAGAATCCGGTTTGAGTTGGGTAGGGTGAGCAAAGGCGCGCTTGCGCCGTGCCCACCATCGTCGTCTATCGCGCTGTGATGGTGGGCACGCTTCGCTTTGCTCACCCTACGAATCTGAAGGCGCATCCGGGTTAGATTCGTCAGACCTAACCCAAATCCGCTCGCACCTTGGCAAACACGCCGCGAAACATCTTTGGGGTCAGCACGCCGGTGTTGGTGTTGTAGCGCGAGCAGTGATAGCTGTCGTAGAGCTTGAGAGCACCGGCCCGATGCACGGCACCATGCGCAAACGGCGCCGCCGAGCCGCGAAGGCTCAGCGTCTTCAGGACTGAATCATGCGCAATTCGTCCAAGTGCTACGATCGCACGCAATCCAGGCATGGTCGCAATCGTCATGGCCAGGAATGGCCGGCAGGTATTGATTTCCGCCGGCAGTGGCTTGTTCTGCGGCGGTACGCACCGCACCGCATTGCTGATCCGGCAGCCGACCAGCTTTAGCCCGTCGTCCGGCCGCGCGTGATAGGCGCCTTGCGCGAAACCATATTCGAGCAGCGTCGCATAGAGGAGGTCGCCGGCGAAATCGCCGGTGAAAGGCCGCCCCGTGCGATTGGCGCCCTGCAAGCCCGGCGCGAGCCCAACGATGAGCAATTGCGCGTCAGGGTCGCCAAAGGACGGTACCGGCCCGTTGAACCATTCCGGTTCACGCACTCGCGCCTCCTCGCGGAAGGCCGCAAGCCTGGGGCAGAGCGGGCAATCTCGGTCGGGTCCGGAGGAAGTGGACGGAGCGCCCGTCGGCGCCAGGTCGTTCTTACTCCTCGAAATCGTCGTCATCGCCCCTCGGCGCCATGGTGGTGGCGCGGTGCAGGAATTGCGGCGCGTGGTGGCGCGGCTCGCGTGGAGCCGGGCGCTCGGACGGATCGCGGCCGAGCTTGGATTGCAGCTCGACGAGGTCGGTGAAAACGTCGGCCTGACGCCGCAGCTCGTCGGCGATCATCGGCGGCTGGCTGGAAATCGTCGAGATCACGGTGACGCGGACGCCGCGGCGCTGCACCGCTTCGACCAGCGAGCGGAAGTCGCCGTCACCGGAAAACAGCACCATTTGATCGATATGCTCGGCGAGTTCCATGGCATCGACGGCGAGTTCGATGTCCATATTGCCCTTCACCTTGCGGCGGCCGCTCGCGTCGATGAATTCCTTGGTCGCCTTGGTGACGACGGTGTAGCCGTTGTAATCGAGCCAGTCGATCAAGGGGCGGATCGACGAATATTCCTGATCTTCAATGATCGCGGTGTAGTAGAACGCGCGCAATAGCGTGCCGCGGCTTTGGAATTCCTTGAGCAGGCGCTTGTAGTCGATATCGAAACCGAGCGTCTTGGCGGTTGCATAAAGGTTGGCGCCATCGATGAAGAGCGCGATCTTGTTGGTCGTAGGTGACATTCAGTCTCTCGCGAAGTTGTTGGTAGCCTTTTTGCTTGGCGCGGCGGCCGCAGATCCGCGCATTTCGATGTACCGCCAATCCCCCAATTGGATTGGTCCCGGACAGACACTACCGGAGATTGGGGAAGTCAGGGCAATAAAGGTATAGTTTTGACGACGCAATGAAGCGTTTTCTTGTCCAAAACCGTGTCCCGTCGTTTCGGACGCTCCGGCCCAAGAAGCCCCGTAAAGCGGGTTAGCAGAGGGGCTAGCGGAGGCCAAATCACAAATTGGTCTTGCGAAACGCCCCCGACACCTATAACTAGCGCGCATAACCAACATTTCGGTCCCAATTAACGGAGCGACAGGCGATGGCGCGCGTCACCGTGGAAGATTGCATCGACAAGGTCGACAACCGGTTCGATCTGGTTCTCTTGGCCGCTCACCGGGCCCGGATGATCTCGTCCGGCTCACAACTTACGATTGATCGGGATAATGACAAGAACCCGGTCGTGTCGCTACGGGAAATTGCCGACTCGACCATTTCCCCCGAAGATTTGCGCGAGGAGCTGGTTCACTCCCTGCAGAAATTCGTCGAAGTCGACGAGCCCGAGCCCGATACCGTGCCTTTGATCGGCTCGTCCGGCGCCAGCGTCGATGCCGACGACACCGAGGTTGCGGTCGAGCGCATGACCGAGGAGGAGCTTTTGAAGGGCCTCGAAGGCCTGGCGCCTCCCGAAGAGCAGCCCGAAGAGGACGAGTAACCCCTCCTGTCCGGCGTGGCGGCCGTTCCAGCCACACCCGATTTACCAAAGGCCCGGACATTTGTCCGGGCCTTTGCTTTTACGTCAGCTTTCATGGTTACCATGGAACGCGGCGGGCCGCGCGGAACGCATTCCGGCTGTCTCCGATTTGATCGGAGGATCGCCTATTTGGCGTTAGACTGCGCGTCCGTAGTCCGGGATTGAGGGCAGTGATCCGATGGCGTATTGGCGCCGCAGCCAACCGCAGATGCAGGCCTCGACCGAATCGGTCGCCGTGGCGCCGTCGTCGTCTGCGCCGGTGCGGACGGCCAAATCGCCGCGTCCGCGCATGATGCGGCAATATGACCTCGTCGAACGCGTCCGGTCCTATAACCCTGATACCAACGAGGATCTGCTTAACCGCGCCTATGTCTACGCCATGAAGGCGCACGGCTCGCAGACCCGCGCCTCCGGCGATCCCTATTTTTCGCACCCGCTCGAGGTCGCGGCGATCCTCACCGGGCTGAAGCTCGACGACGCCACCATCGTCGCCGCGCTGCTGCACGATACCATCGAGGACACCGAGGCGACCCGCGCCGAGATCGATCAGATTTTCGGGCATGAGATCGGCGCGCTGGTCGACGGGCTGACCAAGTTGAAGCGGCTGGAATTGGTCTCACGCGAGGCCAAGCAGGCCGAGAACCTGCGCAAGCTCCTGCTTGCGATCGCCGACGACGTCCGCGTTCTCCTGATCAAGCTTGCCGACCGCCTGCACAACATGCGCACCCTGGAATTCGTAGCCCCGGCGTCGCGGCACCGCATCGCCGAGGAGACGCTCGACATCTACGCGCCGCTTGCGGGGCGCATGGGCATGCAGGAGATGCGCGAAGAATTGGAAGACCTTTCCTTCCGCACCCTCGATGCGGAAGCCTATGCGGTCGTGACGCAGCGGCTTGACGCGTTGGCCGAGCGCAACCGCAACCTGATCGGCGAGATCGAAAGCCAGCTCTCCAAGAACCTTCGCAACAACGGATTGACCGCGCGCGTCTACGGCCGGCGCAAGCAGCCGTTTTCGATCTGGACCAAGATGGAGCGCAAGTCGGTCGGTTTCGAGCAATTGTCCGACATCTTCGGGTTCCGCGTGGTGATGAACGATCTCGAGGCCTGCTATCGCGCGCTCGGCGTCGTGCACACCACCTGGCCGGTCGTGCCCGGCCGTTTCAAGGACTACATCTCGACGCCCAAGCAGAACGATTACCGTTCGATCCACACCACCGTGATCGGCCCCGGCAACCAGCGCGTCGAATTGCAGATCCGCACCGAGGAAATGGACAAGATCGCGGAATTCGGCATCGCTGCGCACGCTTTCTACAAGGACGGCGTCGGGTCGCCGACCGAATTGTTGAAGCGCGAGTCCAATGCCTTCGCCTGGCTGCGTCACACCATCGGGATCTTGTCAGAAAGCGCCAATCCGGAAGAGTTTCTGGAGCATACCAAGCTCGAGCTGTTCCACGACCAGGTGTTCTGTTTCACCCCGAAGGGCAAGCTGATCGCGCTGCCGCGGCACGCCAACGTGATCGATTTTGCCTACGCCGTTCACACCGACGTCGGCAACAGCGCGGTGGGGTGCAAGGTCAACGGCAAATTC
>VAZG01000363.1 GCA_005885285.1 Alphaproteobacteria bacterium
GCACACGTACGATGCGTCGGTAAAGGGCGGAAGGAGCGGACCACTCCGCTGACCACACTCGCTCGGCGTACACTCCAGACATGGCTCAAGGAACCGTTGCGGAAAGGAGCAACAGCGTTGTTCCCCAATGTGCACGGGGGCCGGCTCAGTGCCGACAGCGTCCAGTCGCTCCTGGGAAAGCATGTTCGTGTCGCTCACAAGAGTTGCCCGTCTTTGAAGGCCAAGAGCGTGTCACCGCACGTGCTGAGGCACAGCGCTGCGATGGAACTGCTGCAAGCCGGCGTCGACTGCTCCGTGATCGCGCTGTGGCTCGGTCATGAATCGGTCGAGACGACGCAGACGTACCTGCACGCCCACCTCGCCCTCAAAGAAGCTGCCCTGGCGAAGCTCAAGCCGTACGAGCGCGGCAAGCGAACCCGGTTCCAGCCGAACGACCGGCTGCTCGCCTTTCTGGAGGCGCTCTGAACGACCAAACTATGCCGAATGGAATGGGCTGCCGTGCACGCCATCGACGCGTACCAGCGTGACAACGGCGTGCCATACCAAACCCGTTCGGCATAGTTTGGCGGGCGGCATAAACGGCCAAGATGAACGATATTGATCCGCAGGCCTGGCTCGCTGACGTCCTGGGGCGCATCGCCGAGCATCCGGCCCAAAAACTCGACGAATTGCTGCCGTGGAATTGGCACGCCTTCTCACCGTTCACGTTGATAATCTCGCCGAGCTCGTTCAAATGCATAAGGCAGATCCCGGTCTACTTCAGCGCTGCCCTAGCCGCGCGAGTGAACTCGCCGCGGTACTGACCGGATGCCAACCTTTATCGTCGCATTTTAAGCGCTGTTCTACTTCATGCATATGCAACGAAACGCAGCTTTCGAAACGCCGCGTCAATCGAGAAGTCTGGTTGCCGTCGCAGCCTGAGCCGTTATTGTCGGCGAAGCCGAAGCTGTTCCGGAGGCTAGAATGTGTGCTCATTATGTTAGGGCGATACTTTTTGCGGTAACCGTCCTTCTGTCTGCAATGACCGCAGCTGCTGCAGCGCAGCTTCGTATTGTCGCGATTGGCGCCAGTAATACGCAAGGCTGGTACGTAGGCAAACAGGGGGCATATCCGGCTAAGTTAGAGGCCTTGTTGAAAGCCAAGGGTATCGATGCACAAGTTATCAATGCGGGCGTGCCATTCGATACCACCGCAGGCATGCTCAAACGGATTGATAGCGATGTGCCAAGTGGAACCGACATCGTGATTTTGCAACCGGGCGCCAATGACCGGCGTTTCCTTGGGACGAAGGAACAGCGCGCCGCCAATATCGCGACCATGGAGCGCCAGTTGCGAAGCCGTTCGATCAAAGTGATCGTCTACGACGAGGAGATCCCCCTCCGCTACTACGCCTTCGACTTCATCCACCTCACGAGCGAAGGCCACGCGATGATTGCTGCCACCTTGCTGCCGCGCATCATGACAACGATCAACCGGCACCCGTAACGGCGTCGGATCAAACCTTTATTGCAAAAGGCCGGTCAAAGTGATCGGCTATTCTTCTAGGGCGCTCGCCAGATCTCGCCCAGACGAGCCCGCTGACGCACGCTATTCCAGCAGCTTAAGACAAGATGTCGATAGACGGTCAGCGGATGGAGGGCAAAACAACCCGATCCGCATTCCTAATGATTCGGCCGTTTCCCTATTGACAACCATTGGTGCCAGACGTTCGCTTGCGACGTATGCAATTATTCCGACTGAAGGCTGGGCGTGGGGAATTCGCAGGCAGAATTCAGAGGTAAGTATGACAAGAACCACTATCGCAAAGCGGCTGGTGTTTCATATTGGCGGCTACGATCCAATCCCGCGTCCTCCTGCTAGTCTCAATTTCTGCCGGTTGAATTGCGAATTCATCATCGGAAATGACAAGCGCGCCGCCTACGATTACTTCATGCTCGTATGCGGGCCTGTTTCAGTCAAATCTAGACGCTTGCTCAAGACGGCGCGGTTTCGATGTTCGGCGACGACGGAGCCCTTATCAGCATGCCGCGGTCAGCAGTGATCCGCTAACCCAACCGAAGCTGCGGTCTAATCAAAAATGACACCAACATTTTCAAAGGTTGTGTTTGTTGTGCTGGTGATCGGGTGGTATCTCATACGCTACGAATACGCGCGCCGTTCCCGCCGCGAACAGATTTTATTGAGCGCCCGAGGTCCCCGCGAAACTGCGCTACTGCTGATATCTCTTACCGGTCTTGGTATTCTGCCACTCATCTACGTGGCGACGGCAATTCCTCATTTCGCCGCGTACACTTTCCATCCCATCGCGGCTTGGCTGGGAGTTTTCTTTGCGACAGCGGCTTTGGGTATGTTTCAACTAACGCATCGGGCGCTCGGCCGGAATTGGTCGATCAGTCTTGATGTGAGGGAAGGCCATCAACTTGTCACGGACGGCATTTACCGGAGAATTCGACACCCCATGTATTCAGCCTTTTGGCTGTGGGCGATCGCACAGGCATTGCTGCTGCCGAACTGGGTTGCCGGTGGCGCGGGCTTGGTTGGTTTTGGGACCTTGTTTTTCGGCCGCGTTGCCAGGGAGGAGCGAATGATGTTGGAAACCTTCGGCGACAATTATCGCGCCTACATGGCGCGGACCGGCCGGATTTTCCCATTGTTCTTCTGAAGCAGGTTTGAAGTAGCTTCTCGAAGAGAGGCGGCACCCAATCCTCTAAAATGCGTGCTATTTCGGCAACATCCGTCAAAAAAGACAGCGTGCGATCGCTGATCTGCGCTCTGCTAATTGTCTCATGATAATGGTTCGGGTTAGTTGTTAATCTAGTCTGGGGCAGGCGGGCAGCAGGAGACTACGATGCTAAAATACGTGATCATTGGGACTGCATCTTTGGCCTTAATGGGAACAGCCGTTGCTGCGGACCTCCCTCATCCGCAGCCCGTTGTACAAACCGGCCCAGTTGGCAAGTTTCCTGTCGGCAAAACTCCAGTTGGTAAGTACCCCATCGGCAAGGCCCCGGCCCCTCTGGTTACCAAGGGTTAACCCGAAGATCCTCGGGGCTCATGCATCTTCTGCCGTTTGCGGCCGGAGGTTCAGGCTCGCGAACTCGGGCATACTGTAACATTGGCCCGTCTTGTGACATTGGCTATGCTAGGTTTATGAGGGTTTGAAGGTGGGAAGAGCGAATCAGAAGCGGGCCGGCCTGCAGACCTTTGTTGGGATCAGTATGTTTGCGGCCTCGGTTGGCTTGGGAATTGGCACTAGTAGCGCACAACAACTTGTGGCGCGCGCTGATCATCAGCAACAGTATACTCCCGCCAAACCGTCGATGAAGCCTGGCGTCACAACAGTTGCTGCTGCGTCGACCGTCCCAGTTTCCACATCGGACGTAAAGCCGATTCGAAGGCCTCAGCCGTCCAAAGGACCCTACTACGTGGATTTTCGTGCCCGCACGGCTGCATCCTACGGGCATGCCTTTATCTGGTTCGGCAAGACGAGTGAGAAGCAGGTCGAAGTTGCCGGCCTGCACCCAGCAGGTGACACGCTGCCCTACATATTGGGACATCTCATGTGGGTGCCCTCTGAGACAGGGGCGAGCTACGGTGACCTTGATGAGGAGTATTTAACAGCTAGCTATCGCGTCTACTTGAGTGAAGCGGACGCCAAAAAGGTCTTCAGTTATATCAAGCATCTTCAGGCGACCTCGCCGATATGGAATGCGGAAACAACCAACTGCACTGCGTTCATTGGTCGCATAGCGAGTTTTATGGGCCTGAAGGTTCCATTCCATTTGATAAAGCCCGAGGAATACGTAAACCAGCTTAAAGCGCTAAACGGTGGGCGCCAGACAGTGCAACTGGATTCCGATCGTTAGCTTTTGCCTGTTCGCACGAAGGATCACCATAAACGGGAATTCAAACCGCTAGCAGCCGCTTCATGCTCGCCACCTCACTCTCCCATCGAAATAATAACGATCGCAGTAGTAGAGCGGTGATCGGAGGGGCCGGCGAGCGAAAACCGCCGAGCGAGTCCAGCGGTTCGCGAAGCTGAATGCAATTTGAGGCCGCTGTATCAGACGATCGACCGGCGAAGGCGGAAACCTGCTTCCACCAGCGCGCGCAGGGCGCTGAAGTCGTCCCATGGAACGCTCGCGTCGAACGTGTCGATAGTAGTGTCGCGCGATGTCGGTCCTTAACAGCCAAACCCTCGATGGCCGTCGCCGCAGAGCCATGATCCGGTTGAAAGCCGAATCCATCGAATCGGCAAATGGCTTGTCTTCCTAACGGAGAGTGGCGCACTCGTTCATTCCCATGCCCGTCTGGCGGCACGTCATTCAATCATTGAAATCGTCGCCGTCGGCCATCGAGGTCCCCGTGGTCGGACGCTGCAGGAATGGCGGCACGTGAGGGCGGCGACAAAGTGTGCGATTGGCAAACCGGGTGCCCGTTGATTGCGACGGGCGACCTTGTCTCGTTTGTTCGAAGAGGCCTCGAGTCCCGACAAACTGCGTGACACTCTCCCCCAAACCTCCGGGAGTTCACATGGCGATCCGCTGTCGTGTCCTAATGGTCTATCCAAAGTTCATCCCGAACTCGTTCTGGAACTATACGGAAGCCTGCGAACTGGTTGGCGCGAAGTATCCGGCCGCGCCACTCGGCCTGATCACGGTCGCCGCCATGCTGCCGAGGCATTAGGACATCCGTCTCATCAACCGAAACAAGGAAGGCCGCCTGCACAAAGGCCATGATCTCATGAAGGTCGAGCAGGCGGGCGATCAATGCACGCTCGGCTGCAATTTCGACACCAAGCGTCCACTTCGCGACATCCTAGTGGACTACAAGGCCGTGCTCGGGCAGGTGTGCTGCCCGACGGCATACGCGGGACGGCTGTCACGGCTCGCCGTCATGCTCGACCGCTCCCCACCGCTGCCGCGACATGCCAGATGGCGACGTGCGTAAGAGGCTTGGCGGCATCGACAGCGTACACAAGATCATGCGGAGCTTGCCGGAGGCGCGCGAGCCGTTCTGGAAGACTTTCGTCGACGTCGCCAAAGCCAATCCAGGCGCGCTGCGTTACATCGTAATGCAGATGGCGTTGTACCTGCACCTCGGGCCGTTCTCGAAGCGCGTGATCAGTGAGATTGACCGCCGTATTGCCGAGCTGGACGGTATGCATCCGGTGAGGGACTTGAAGCCGTCTGCTCGTCCTCGTCCGGTAAAGGCCGCGGGCAATAATATAACCGGTGGAATGAGCCAGTTTAGGCCGTGAACTCATGCAGACACGTGGATGGAGGGAAAGATCCGTCATGCCTCCGATAGCTGCTTGGCCGAATCACCTGGAAAAGGATGTTAACCGTCGCGTTTGTCCGCAGATATCGCTTCGTTCGTCCGGGCCAGGATGCGGAGCATTTACCGCCAGCGGTGGTGTAACCACAGCCACTGATCGGGATGTTCGCGGATCCAGCCCTCGATCACTGACGTGACCGCCTGCATCGTTCCCTGAATGTCGATTTGCCCGGCTCGCGGACCGGCTTCACTTCTTCGGACAGTTCGGCACGAAACCGATGTCCGGGCAGGCGGATGATGCGTACGCCATGAACCGGACACTCGATCTGCCGCAGCAGCCGGGCCAACAGCGGATTGGCCCTGGTCTTGCGACCAAAGAAAGTAACCGTGACGCCGTTGGTCAGCCACTGGTCGACGAGCATCCCGACGTGCTGACCGTTTTTCAGGGCTTCCGCGAGTCTTAGGGGTGCGTCACGGCCGGCCGGAATCAGCTTACCCATTTTTACGGCGCGCATATCCTGGATAATGGGGTCGGCCGATGCGATGTTGGGCCGGCGATACAGGATCGCGGCGTCCAGCCCGTGCGCGACCGCAGCCAACGCCGGAAGTTCCCAGTTGGCGAGATGGCTTGCAAAGATCAGCGCCGGTTTCCCGTCGAGCCGCAACCGCGTAAACGATTGGTAGGAGCGCGCCTCGATTTCGATCCGGCTATCCTCGGGGCGCGTGGCATCGTGCTCCCAAATATGATCGAGATGCGCGAATTTGGCGCCGAGGCGACCGACATTATCCCAGACGCCTGTAAGAATGGCCTCGATCTCTGCAGGCGATTTCTCCGGAAAATCTGCGATCAGATTGGCGCGACCGATCTTTTGCTCCCGCATCATCGGGTCCGACCGAGCGGGCGATCCGGCCGAACAGGTTGGCGGTCTTGATTGGATCGAAATAGCGGGCGGTACGTAGGACTCCGATCGTTAACGCACCCACCGCGGCTTGGCTCAGCGGCTTGGTCGCGTCGCGAAGTGTTGCCCGGGCACGAAATAACAAACGTTGCATTAAAAACCAACGACGATCTTGCCGAACACTTGTCCGCTTTCCATGCGCTTCGGCGCTTGGTTATACCAAAGCTGTGCGATACGATCCAAGATACCAACGAGTTGCGCCGCTTGGCCCAATGTCCGCACTGAGTGTGACGGACGATGTCGTTAAAGCCAAGGATGTCCGTAAACGCAACGTAGCGGTCAGAATAGACGCCGTGGTTTTGGCTTCGGTCATGTCTCGCGCTTTCAGGATGTCGGCTATAGCCCACACCATCGTGAACGGTGACGGCTTTACGCAATGTCAGAACATACAGTTAAGGAAACTGGCCATCAGTCGATTGTATACGTTGACGGGCTAAGCATAGCCGCCTATGCCGCGAAGCTTCGGCTTTTGAAACTGATCGCCGAAGGCGGCTGCCAAGCGGGACGCGTGCAAAACGACAAAAACGCTGGGCACAAAAAAGGGGACCACGGCGCCGATACCATTTGAGAAGGCGGTATGGCGCCCCCGTAATTTCGGAAACATTTCGGTCCTGGATTCAAGACTTTGCGGCCTCCGGCCGACAACTCTAGGCGCCTCGACCCACATACCGAACAGGATGTTTTCATGACTATACTTGAGGCGACCACGACTGGCGACAATCTGAGCTGCCGTTGGCAAATGCCGAGGTCTCTTCGTTGAATCGGCGGATGATGTGTCATCGGCGGACACTTGATTCTTCTTCTATTTTTTTGGTCTCGTTATCAATCTTCGAGGAGCCTCAGCAATCTGGGTCATCGACCGCGGATGGCGGCTAAGGGGAGGAACATGCCTTATTTCGTTTGGTTCGGTGGAAACGGCGATCTTAGTGGCCCACAAAACTAGGTCCGAGCAGCGATCACCCGAGCCTGCGGTGGTTCACCAACTCGGGTGCGGCCGATCTGGCTTAGGTCGCTCATGCGCCGCAGCCAGGCGGCGCGCCGAATTGGAGCGGCACTTCGGCAAAAATAGAAAGGGGAAGGGATGCGCGCATTCCTCGTAGTTCTGACAACAGCTGCAATCAATATTGCAACAACCGCCTCGGCCGCAGAGTGGCGAGCCGAATTTCTCTCAGTGTGTAGAAGTGGTTGCACGCAGCATGGTGGCTTATCAGCAGACGTTTGCTCGCAAGTTTGCAACTGCAGTGCCTCAGAAATGGAAGCGTATTTTGGTAACCAGTCGCTCGGCTCCGTTGGTACTCCGAGCGCTGAGCAACAACGTCGGGTTAATGAAATAAAAGTGCTGTGCGTCCGGCGAGTACTAGGGCGCTAGAAACCTAATTGGTAGCGCTGTCACGTGGACGTACGTCCGAGCCCTCCAAAACGAGGGCTGTTGCCCAATAGGTACAACCAAGGCTCTCGATCTCGACGCCCACGAACGTGCTAAATTGCGGCTGTTACCTTTCGAAAAAAATCGGCGCATTCGTGACGGTGTTCATGACCTTTGAGGCTCCGGTGCTGCTGGGCTGCGACTCATTTTACTGGAGGCGAGCATTCGCACCGCGCGCATATACGAAGACGGCCGCCTTTCAAATTCGGCCATCACCGACGGGCTGCTTGTTTTCGCCTTCGCGATGTCGCTGATGTAGCAATCTTTTTTGTGCGGACCATCAACCAACTTGATCGTCGCAAATTCCGTCGATAGCGCATAACCGCCCAGCCTACGCACCAGCGTTTCGATTCACCGAGTGGACGACAAAGGCAACACCTAGTTGCATCCGGCTATACTGGCGATCGTCACCGGCGCGGCGGGGAACGCAGTCACGATCCATTGTACCTACTTGTCGGCCAACGGCAAGAACAAGGCCCCCGGCATCGAGACTGCGCTGAGCGCAGCTCGGCAGTTTGGTGTCCCGACCTGGCCCGCCATCAGCGCAAATGGCATCGAGAACTTTGAGCCGCCGCCGGAAGTCCGCAAGCGCGTGATCTTTGGCGACACAATATCGACTGCGGCGGGCAGCGTGCTGCTCACAAACTCGCCAGGGCGGCTCGCAGATCGCATCAGCGTGCAGGTGGAGATCCCGAACGAACCTGGCGCCGACTGGAATGCCCGAGCGATTTCCAACAGTGCGCGTTGACCGCGCCTCTCGAGGAATGCGAAAGGCCGTGACACCATTGGCAGCAGCATGCTTGTAGGAGCTTGGTGGGCGTGCGATCGATCACGGCAAGCTGTCAGATACTGCCCTGAACGGTTCGCGAATCGGCCGCGACAGCCCACTGCTGGCCCGCAAAATGTTGAGCTGCCCTTTTTGGGTACGAACCACCAGCGAGGCCGGCGAGGAGCAGAGACCGCAACTGCGGCAGGACCACAGCGCAATTGCTAGGTAGAGGCATGGCAAGTTGTTATGGTTCTATATAGAAACGCGCTTCTGGTGAGCGGAGTGCGCCGTGGTCCTGCGGGCCTTGCATGCCACCACCTACCGGAGAACAATAATGCGGGTCTATATCATTGTTACGAGCCTGGCATTTTCGATCATCGGAGATGCACGCGGCACAGTTGTCGATACAGGAGCGGATGCGCAGCGATATTGCCAGCTACTTACTGAGGGCTCGTTCCACGATAACGGCGAGGCACGATCGGCCGGCGCGTGCGAGGGAATGATCGAGACCGCGATGCTCTTTTCACCAAACCTGCCTGCTGACGTGCGAGCATGCCCCCCGGCTCAAGGTAGCATTTTGGAAAGTGTCAAGGTCCTGTTGCGGTACCTGGACAACAATCCGGATCGATTGAACGAACCTGGAATTACCCTTGCTATCGAGGCATTCAGAAACGATTGGCCGTGCCGTGGGGACGACGCCGAGGCCTCGGGGAGGTCTGGGCCTAGACCAAAAACGCGCGTGCCGAAAAAATCAAAATAATTGCAGGCCAACCTAGCAGGGATCATTGTAGCAGCTAACAGCGATCATATTACGCAGAACAGGGACAAGACGGCGCATTCGTAGCCGTCCATTTCTTTTCTCCAGAGTTCGATGGCGATCTGTTCTCAACGATGCATCCTTCAGGTGGAGAACGAGATATCGTCCGTTCGCGAACATACACACGCGATCGCCTCGGAGACCTCGTACGCCCGCCCCCTGTGCCCCCGGTGGTCCCCTGTGTTTCTGCTCTTCGCGAACGCGATGGCGCCGTCATCCCCATGCTGTCTGAGGACGTACTTTTTCTTGCCCCACCTGCCCTGCGGCTTGATCGATTCAAGAATAACTCCGGCGGCACAAGTATTCTCCAACGCCCGCAATTGGGCCACTTGGGACTGAGCGTTGTTCCCTTGCACAAGCTGTCGAACGTTGGAGTTGAGGTCGCAAAATTTCACGGGCATTGATCCGTGCGCTGCATGCCATGTCTCAAACAACTCAAAAACCCGCTGCCGTAGCGGGTCCTGAACTTTAAGATCTTCGATACGGCGCGCTGGATCGAGGCAACCAAGCGCTAGGAGGGGATCGCGGCACCAAGCCGCCCACACTTCGAAGCTGCCCATCGGCATCCCTCGCGCGAGTCGGTTTTGCCGTCCCCACCTCCAAATCGTCAGCAGCGCACCGAGCAGCTCGGATCGGCGCGCGGAGATCACCTCAGCGAAGTCTTGATCGAAGCTGCGCTGTTCAGGGTTTTCGCATTTTGCGTCCAGATCGACGACCAGAAAACGCCTGGCAAGATCCTCCGATAGCCGCACCGCATTCCCTGTGATCGAGATACACGCGTTGCTCAAGGGCACTAATTTACTCTGCCCAACACTCGGCCCTTGACCTCAGTTTCGGTGATCACCTGCGCGAGAACGTCGGACGCCAGTGTTTCATCGTTGCAATTATCCAGGAAGAGCATCGGATCGGATTGCATCAAGGCACTATCGAGCCGTTTGCTCAGCTCCTGACGATCACCCCCCTGGCAAATGCCTTCGGCCGCCGCCCGAAGGCAGTCTCGCCTATTGCGCGAACCAAAAGGCCCTTCCCGGTGCCGGACCCCGAGAGCTGGGGCGCTCGTATTAACAACGCCGGCGCAAGCGGCAGACTGGGCCGGCAAACTGCGGTCATTAAAGCCATCAGGAAGGCCGATTCATCCGCTCCTGGATCCTTGGAAACGTCGAGCATCGACCCGCCGCCATTTGCTTCCAAACGAGCGGGATCGGCGAACGGAAACGAAGCAAATGTCCCGCGCACGAGTCGTAAGAGATTCCTCGCGTCTTCAGTGGTCGGTTTGCTTGAAATTGGCGGCGCATCCGTCCCGAGGCACCACAAGCCGCTTGCGCGGTCATAACCGGCCGAGCAATTGATCGAGCCGTCGACGGAAAGCAGCGAAGCGGCGCAAAACCCTTTCGACACCCCGGGAGATTCCATCCCCCTCCCAAGCTCAGATAAATTCGCGCGACCGAAAGCGGAAGCGTCACTTCCTCTCGGACCGTCGTCCCTCGCTTCACCTTGTCTTCGACCGGCCGACACACCTTGTGCGCCTCATGAAGCGCAAAATCGGGCCTCAAGAAATTAGTCCCAGATGACGCCAAGGAAGCCTCGGGGCATGGCTTTCTGCCAAACGCTCCAAGAATGGCGCGGTCAGCTTCGATCTGTTGGACGTCGAGGTGGCCCATGCATCTCTCTAGCCCCACCATCAGCGCCATTGCGGCAGCGCTCGCCAAGGCGCAAAGCCACCTGACTAACCCGGAAAAGACGCTGTGCGCGATCATCCGGTCACCGTTTCCACGCGAAGCCGACCGGACCTTTCGCTATGCCTCGCTGGCGAGTGGTCTTGATATCATTCGCAAGAGTCTCGGCGAGCAAGAAATCGCAACCATTCAAACGACCCAAATCGACCCAAATGGGCAAATCAGGCTAACGACCTTGCTGGCCCATGCCTCGGGCGAATGGATTTCTTCCGATTGGCCGGTTTGCTCCGCCACCGAAACCGCATCGCACCGGATGGGCGCAGCGCTGACCTACGCCCGGCGCTACGCCCTGTTTGCCCTCGTTGGAATTGCCGGTGAAGATGATCTCGATGCTCCGGACATGCCGACCGATCTGCCCGTCGCCGCGCCGCCCGAACGCGAGTTTCGAGCCGCACTTAAGGGGCCACCCAAGGCGACGGTACACAAGCCGGCGCTGCTTTCGAGGGATGCCTCAGCCGAATTGCGGGACGTCCTAGTCTCGGAGCTCCGGGGTCAGGCGGGAGCGGCTAGCTCCGAAACATTTGAAATCGTCGTTCCTGCCGTTTTCCATCGCATTGTGCAGCCCAAATTGCTCATGCCGAGCGAGAATGCGAGCGAGTATGAAGCCATTCGCGATATGATCATCCAGGAAATCGTTCCGCAGTCGGGAATCGAATGGCTTTGGGTGGCGGACCTCGTGGAGCTTTCGTGGGATATTGTGCGGTACCGGTCGCTCCGGCAGAAAATGCT
>VAZG01000364.1 GCA_005885285.1 Alphaproteobacteria bacterium
CGGATTTCCGCAAGCAGCGCCAGAATCTGCGCCTGCACGGTGACATCGAGCGCTGTTGTCGGCTCGTCCGCGATCAGAAGGTCGGGCTCGTTGGCCAACGCCATCGCGATCATGACGCGCTGCCGCTGACCGCCGGACAATTGATGCGGATAGCTTGCAAGCCGGGTCTCCGGATCGGCAATGCCGACCTGGGTCAACAGTTCGAGCGTGCGCTCCCGCACCATCGAACCAGAGATAGCGTTGTGAAGATGCAGGATTTCGCCGACCTGGGACTCAATCGTGTGCAGCGGATTGAGCGAGGTCATCGGCTCCTGAAAGATAATCGAGATGTCATTGCCGCGAATGCCCCGGATGGCGTTTTCCGACAAACCGAGCAGCTCGCTTCCCTTGAAGCGGATACTGCCGGAAGGATGCGACGCGGTCGGATACGGCAGCAGCTTGAGGATCGACAGCGCGCTGACCGACTTGCCGGAGCCGGATTCGCCCACCAGCGCCACGCACTCGCCGCGCTTGATCTCGAACGAGATGCGGTCGACCGCCACCGACGTCCCGCTCGGCTGGTGAAAGGTCACCGAGAGGTCGTGGACGCTGAGCAGCGGCTGGTTGGTGGCATCCATCAAGAAAGCTCTTGGATCAGTCTAGACAAGTTTTCAGCAACGGGTGATAGCACGGAATACCCATTGGGTAGTTTCAACCGCGAGTCGGCAGAGAGAACTGTCCGGCAACCGGAGCGGATTGCGGTTACTACATGAATTGCATCCGGAAGCTTGGGCATGCCAGCGTGTTCCCGATATTTCGCCGTCTCGATCAGAATGTCTCTGCTTACGGGGCGCAAATCGAACATGCGGCTCCAAACGATCATGTTGAGATAGCTTCGTCGTCGTACGCCGGACACCCTCGGCAATACTTCGGCAATCGCTTGTGACCCCAATTGCTCGATTAGCTCGAAACAAATCGAAAAGCTGCCGAAGAGGGTCTGCGATATCGGCGCTTCCCTCAATCGCATAGATGAAAACGTTTGCATCGAGATAGAGACGGGGTATCTCGTCTTCGTTAGTCATCCCACTGATCTCGATCGCGACCCAACTCCTTGTCAATCTCTTGGGCCGTCTTGAAGGGGGGCGCGCGTAGCGCCCATATCTCATCGAGGCTCATCGCAGTTTCCGATTCCTCTTCGACAATGGTAACCGTGACCGTCGAAGACGGGTCTACGCCGGCCCGTAGATCCTCGGGCAACTTGGACGCTGGATAGTGCTCGCGAATAATCTTGTTCATGGCGCACCTCTATTTGGTCGAGACCATACCACAAATTCACCGAAACGTCTTGCGCGGATCGAACGCGTCGCGCACGGCTTCGCCGATGAAGATCAACAGCGACAGCATGATCGCGACCGAGAAGAAGCCGGTGAAGCCGAGCCACGGCGCCTGCACATTGGACTTGCCCTGCGACAGCAATTCGCCGAGCGAAGGCGAGCCAGGCGGCAAGCCGAAGCCAAGGAAATCGAGCGCCGTCAGCGTCATCACCGAGGAGGATACGATGAACGGCAGGAAGGTCATGGTCGCGACCATGGCGTTGGGCAGCAAATGCCGGAACATGATCACCGCATTGGAGACGCCGAGCGCGCGGGCCGCCTGGATATACTCGAAGTTGCGGCCGCGCAGGAATTCCGCGCGCACCAGGCCCACCAGCGAAACCCATGAGAACAGCAGCAGAATGCCGAGCAGCACGAAGAAGCCCGGCACCAGCACCGAGGACAGGATCAACAGCAGATAGAGCGAGGGGATGGCGGTCCAGATCTCGATGAAACGCTGGAAGCCGAGGTCGATCCAGCCGCCGAAGAAGCCCTGCACGCCGCCGGCGGCGACGCCGATGATCGACGAGATCAGGGTGAGGCTGAGGCCGAACAGCACCGAAATGCGGAAACCATAGATCAGCCGCGCCACCACGTCGCGGCCCTGATCATCGGTGCCGAGCCAGTTGTATTCGAGATCGCTGCAACTCGCCAGGTGCTTTCTCTGCACCACCTCCTTGCATTCCGCTTCCGTCAGCATCCAGGTCGGCTTCGACGGCGCCGGGGTCGGCAGATCGAGGTTATGCGTATCGTAGGAATAGCGGATCAGCGGCCAGACGATGGTGCCGCCCTTGTCCGCGATCAGCTTCTGCAAATACGGATCGCGATAGTCGGCCGCGGTCTCGAAGTCGCCGCCGAAAGTGGTCTCGGAATAGCTGACGAAGGCCGGAAAGTACAAATGCCCGTCGAACTTGATCAGAAACGGACGATCGTTGGCAATCAGCTCAGCGAACAATGAGACAAAGAACAGGATCAAGAAGGTCCAGAACGACCAGTAACCCCTGCGGTTCGACTTGAAATTCTGCCAGCGTCGCCGATTGAGCGGGGACGGGGCGAACGCGTGCTGCGTGATCGGCACGACTTCGCCGAGCGGCGACTGCGTCTTGGTTTCGATCGGGGGCGGTGCGATGATCGTCATCAGACCTCCCGCGCCTCGAAATCGATTCGCGGATCGATCCACATGTAGGCGAGATCGGAGATCAGATTGACCACAAGTCCCACCAGCGAAAAGATGAACAGGGTGCCGAACACGACGGGATAATCGCGGTTCAGCACGCTCTCGAAACCGAGCAGGCCCAGCCCATCAAGCGAGAAGATGGTTTCGATCAGCAGCGAACCCGAGAAGAAGGCGTGAATGAACGCACTCGGAAAGCCGGCAATCACGATCAGCATGGCGTTGCGGAAGATGTGATTGTAGAGGACCTGCCGTTCGCTGCAGCCCTTGGCGCGCGCGGTCATCACATATTGCTTGCGGATCTCGTCGAGGAAGGAATTTTTCGTCAGCAGCGCCATGGTGGCGAAGGCACCGAGCGCCATCGAGATCAGCGGCAGCGTGATGTGCCAGAAATAGTCGAGGATTTTCCAATACCATGGAAACTGCGACCAGCCGTCCGAGGTCAAGCCACGCAACGGAAAGATGTTGAAGAACGAGCCGCCGGCAAACAGGATGATCAGGAGGATGGCAAACAGAAATCCCGGGATCGCAAATCCGATAATGATCACGGCTGACGTCCAGGTATCAAACTTCGAGCCGTCCTTGACCGCCTTCTGGATGCCTAGCGGGATCGAGATAAGATAGGTTAGCAGCGTCATCCAGATGCCGAGCGACATCGAGACCGGCAACTTCTCCTTGACCAGTTGCAGCACGCTGACGTCGCGGAAATAGCTTTTGCCGAAGTCGAAGCGCGCGAAATTCCACAGCATCAGCGCGAAGCGTTCCGGCGCCGGCTTGTCGAAGCCGAATTGCGCTTCCAGCTTCTTGATGAAATCCGGATCGAGCCCCTGTGCTCCCCGGTATTTCGAACTGACGGCATCGGAAGACGCACCGACCTGGCCGCGCGGACCGAAATCGCCGCCGCCTCCTGAAATCCTCGAAGTGCCGCCGGTGTCCGCGCCGCTGAGCTGCGCGATCACGCGCTCCACCGGCCCGCCCGGCGCGAATTGCACCACGACGAAAGACACGAACAGGATTCCCAACAGCGTCGGGAACATCAGGAAAATGCGGCGGGCGATGTAGGCGCTCATGAGCTACTTCGCCCGCTCGGCATTGGCAGCCTTGGCGGGATCGGCCCACCAGATTTCCGGCGCGCCGGTGCCTTGCGCGTATTTCGGCGGCTTGGCCGGATGCGCGAACAGATCCCAATAGGCGATCGGGTGCGTCGAGCGGTACCACTGCGGCACCCAGTAGCGGCCGGCGCGGAACACGCGATCGAGCGCACGGCACGCACAGGTCAAATCCGCGCGCGTTTCGGCGGCGATGGCCTTGTCGACCAGTGCGTCGATGGCGGGATTGGCTACCCCCGCCAGATTATGAGAGCCTTTGGTCGCAGCCGCCTGCGACGTAAAGTACGGCCGCAGGCTGTCGCCCGGCGTCGCCGACATGCTCAAGCGTTCGGTGGTGATATCGAAATCAAAAGCTTCCACGCGGGCGCGGTATTGCACGGCGTCGATCAGCCGGATGCCGGCCTCGATGCCGAGCTGGCCAAGATTTTTGATGAAGGTGGCGTGATGCGGCTGAAATGTTGGCTCGTCGAGCAGGAATTCGATGGTGAAAACCTCACCGTTCGGTAATAACCGCTTGCCATCCTTGATCGGAAGCTTTGCTTCCTGCAGCAATTGTTGCCCCTTTCGCAGCAGCGTGCGGTCCTGCCCCGATCCGTCCGATACCGGCGGCACGAATGGTTCACCGAACACCTCGTCCGGCACCTGTCCGCGAAACGGCTCAAGCAGCCTCAGCTCTTCCGGCGACGGCAGCCCGGTCGCCACCATGTCCGAATTCTGGAACGGCGAAGCCGTGCGCGCATAGGCGCCGTACATGACGGTCTTGTTGGTCCATTCGAAGTCGAACGCATAGTTCACCGCTTCGCGCACTCTGGGGTCTTTGAATTTGTCGCGACGGGTATTGAAGAACCAGCCCTGCCCGCCCGACGGCGTTTCATCCGGCAGGGTCTCGCGCTTGACGCGACCGTCCTTGATCGCCGGGAAATCGTACCGCGTGGCCCAGATGCGCGCGGTGAACTCTTCGCGGTAGAGATAGCTTTTTGCGGTAAAGCCCTCGAAGGCGACATCGCGGTCGCGATAGAACTCATAGCGCACGGTATCGAAATTATAGCTGCCGCGGTTGACCTGAAGGTCGGCGGCCCACCAATCCTTGACCCGGTCGTATTCGACGTAGCGGTTGACCTCGTACTTGCCCACTTTGTACGGCCCCGAGCCAAGCGGGACATCGAGCGTCGATTCATCGAACGGCTGCGTCGCATAATAGGCCTTGGAGAAGATCGGCAGGCCCGCGACAAAGAGCGGAACGTCGCGCGCACGCTTCGGCGCGAAGCTAACGGCGACCGTCGCATCGTCGAGCGCCTCGGCCTTCACGAAGTCGCGCAACTGCACCTGGATCAGCGGATGGCCCTTTTCCTTCAGCGTGTTCAGCGAAAAGACGACGTCATGCGCGGTCAGTTTTGAGCCGTCGTGAAAGCGAGCCTCGGGCCGCATCGTAAAACGGTAGGTGAGCTTGTCAGGCGAAACCCACACGGACTTTGCCGCCAAACCGTACATCGCGTCGGGCTCGTCGCCTGCCCGCGTCATCAGCGTCACGAAGGTCATGTCCATGCCCTGCGCGCCTTCGCCCTTGAGGATGTAGGCGTTGAACGAATTGAAGGTGTAGAAGGACTGATTGTTGCCGCGAGCGGACGGGATCAGGGAGAAGAATCCGCCCTTCGGCGCATTCGGATTGACGTATTCGAAATGGTGGAAGTCAGTCGGATATTTCAGGTCGCCGAACACCGACATGCCATGCGCGTCGGTGCCGATATCGCCCGCCCTTGCGCCCCGCAGCAGTGGCGCGCTCAACGCGCCAATACCAAGGCCAATCAGGTGCCGGCGGGAGAGCAGCGCCATGCGCGAGATATCCTTCAAGAGCGCTTGCCGATCCGGCCCGCCTTCTCGGCGTCATACCACCACAGCGCCGGCAGGCCCGAGCGTGCATATTTCGGCAGATCGGCATGGCTGAACCGGTCCCAGCGGGCGTAACGCGAGAAAGGATAAGTGAACTGCGGCACGACGTAGAAATTCCACAGCAGCACGCGATCCAGCGCATGGGTCGCCGCCACCAGGTCCGCGCGATCCTTGGCGAATATCACCTTGTCGATCAGCACATCGACAGCAGGATTCTTGATGCCGATGGTATTTCTCGAGCCCGGCTGATCGGCCATCTGCGATCCCCAGAATTCCCGCTGCTCGTTGCCGGGCGAAAGCGACTCTCCCCACTGATCGATGATGATATCGAAATCGAAGCTGCGCAGCCGGTTTTGATATTGCGCGTCGTCGACGACACGGACCGAGGCCGTAACTCCGATCCGCTCCAGCGAAGGCTTGTAGAACAGCGCGATGCGCTCGGCTGCCGGATCCTGCACCAGGAGTTCCACGGTGACCGGCTTGCCCGCGGGATCGACGAGCTTTCGATCGCGGACCTCATAGCCGGATTCTTTCAACAACCGCACGCTCTCTCTCAAGTTAGCGCGCACGGCCTCGGGGTTGCCGCCGACCGGGTTCTGATAGGGCGTGGTAAAGACCTCGGCGGGCACCTTGTCGCGCACGGTCTCGAGGATTTGCAGTTCCTGCCCTTGCGGCAATCCGGAACACGCAAGCTCGCTGCCTTCAAAATAGCTGTTGATGCGCTTGTATTGGCCGTAGAACAGCTGCTTGTTCATCTCCTCGAAATCGTAGGCGTAGTTGAAGGCGCGCCGCAGCCGCGCGTCCTTGAACTGGTCGCGCCGCAGATTGAGCGCGAAGGCCTGCATCCTCCCGGAATCGTTGATCGGGAATTCTTCCTTGACCACGCGCTTTTCCTCGACTGCCGGAAAGTCGTAGGCCGTCGCCCATTGCTTGGCCGAGTTCTCGCTGATCCAGTCGGCCTGGTCGGCCTTGAACGCTTCCAGCGCGACCTGGTTGTCGCGGAAGAATTCGAAGCGCAGTTCGCCGAAATTGTTTTGTCCGACCTGCGCCGGGACGTTGGCGCCCCAATAATCCTTCACGCGCTCCAGCGTGACCGATCGACCCGGGCTGAATTCCTTGATCCGATAGGGGCCGGAGCCCAGCGGCGGCTCCAGCGTCGTCGCCGAGATGTCGCGCTTCTTGCTCTGGCCGTCGGGGCTCTCCCAGTAATGCTTCGGCAATACCGGCAACTCGCCGACAATGGTCGGCAATTCCCGGTTTCCCGGAGAGTCGAAGGTAAACTTGATCTCGCGGTCGCCGGTCTTTTCGGCTTTCGCAACGTGGCGATAGTATGAGGCGTAAAACGGACTGTTCTTCTTCAACGCCTCGATTGAAAAAATCACGTCGTCCGGCGTTACCGGCTTGCCGTCATGCCAGCGGGCCTCGTTGCGCAGGCGATAGGTAACCCAGGAGAAATCCTCCGGATGAGAGGCTGCTTCCGCCAGCAAACCATATTCGGTGGCGACCTCGTCTTGCGCCCGCGTCATCAGCGTTTCGTTGATCAGGGCGGCGGCCGGTGCGAGCGAGCCTTTGACGCCGGAAACCGCGACATTGAAATTGTCAAAGGTGCCGATCGAAATCATGCGCGCGACGCCGCCCTTGGGCGCATCCGGATTGACGTAATCGAAGCGCTTGAAATCGGCGGGATATTTGATGTCGCCAAACAGCGACAGCGCGTGCCGCCAAGCCGGCTCGGACTGGGCATGAGCCGGAGCCATCGCGGCAACACCTGCCATACCACCAAGAGCCGGGGCCATCGCGGCCAAGGCGCCGCTTTGCAGAAGGTTTCGTCGGGTAATCGCCAAAGGGAGAATCCTGTTGCTGTGGGGGCTAGCGGAGTTTGGAACCCAATATAAGGCAACGGCTCGGCAAATTATGTTGCTTTTTCCTCATGATACTAGCCCCGATGCGGCGAAAGGTCCCGATAACAAGACCGCGAGCCCTACGCCTGATGCGAAAACGGCCAGGCATTGCCTGGCCGCCCACAGAGAATTTGTCCGGGGCCGCGACTATTTCGCCGCGGTCGGCAGCGGAACCGGGCTATCCGCCAGTTTGTGCAGATAGGCGATCACGTCGGCGCGCTCGCTGTCCTTTGTGATGCCGGCAAAGCCCATCGCGGTGCCCGGAACGAAGGCCTTGGGATTGGCGATGAACTGGTTGAGGTCTTGATCGGTCCAGGTGCCGCCCTTGGCCTTCATGGCAGCGGAGAAATTGAAGCCGCGGCCCTCACCCTTCTTGTCGCCGACGACGCCATAAAGATTCGGGCCGACGCGGTTGGGACCGTTCTTTTCAAAGGTGTGGCACGCCTGGCACTTCTTCGCCGCGGCCTCGCCCTTTTCAACGGAAGCCGTCTGCAGCAGCTTCTCGATCGGCTCGGATGGCGGCGCGGCTTCCTTGGCGGCACCGCCCGCCGTCTCTTCCTTCACGGCAATTTCGAGACCCGGCTTTTGCGGCATCACGGGCGTAAAGATCGCACCGGCGGTGAAGCTCGTGACCAGGAGAACAAGGCAGGTGCCGAGAATCGCGCCGAGGATTTTATTGAGTTCGAAGGAGTCCATTTCGGATCAGGCTCCAGGCCGTAAAAGGTCGATTTGGCCGGAGGAAGCGGCCCGCGGGAAGAGCCTCGGGAATCGGCTTTTCGCGCCGCACCCGAGCCAGGTTGAGATATCGGTTTGCCCGTGCTCTGGCAACCCGTATAAACGCGCCGACTTTCACCCGATCCCCATTATTTCCAGCCCGTTGTCGAACAATCTCCGACCAGACCTCCGATGAGCAAAACCCGCACTTTGGTGCTGATTCCAGCCCGCATGACCTCGACCCGCCTGCCGGACAAGCCGCTTCTGGATTTAGCCGGGCTGCCGATGATCGTGCATGTGCTGCGCGCCGCCGAGGCCGCCCAAATCGGCCGCGTGGCGGTCGCGACTGACACGCCTGAGATCGCCGCCGTCGTGACATCCCATGGCGGCGAAGCGGTGATGACGCGCGCCGATCACCCGTCCGGCTCGGACCGGATTTACGAGGCTCTCGAGAAGCTCGACCCGAAACGTGAGGCCGAGATCGTGGTCAATCTGCAGGGCGATTTTCCGACCATTGCGCCCGGCAATATCCGCGACGTGCTGCCGCCGCTTTTCGATCCGGAAGTCGACATCGCGACGCTTGCCGCGGAGATCCATACCGAGGAAGAGAGCTTGAACCCGAACGTGGTGAAGGCGGTCGGCTCGCCGATCGGCGAGCGGCGGCTGCGCGCGCTGTACTTCACCCGCGCCACCGCCCCTTGGGGAGACGGGCCGCGTTACCATCATATCGGCCTCTATGCCTATCGCCGCGCGGCACTGGAGCGGTTCGTAGGCTTGGCCCCCTCGCCGCTGGAGCGGCAGGAAAAACTCGAGCAGCTCCGCGCGATGGAAGCTGGCATGCGCATCGACGTCACCATTGTGGACACCGTGCCGCGCGGGGTCGATACCCCGGCCGACCTCGAAACGACCCGGAAAATCCTTTCAAAACGCTGAGCGGCTGATACAAGGCGCGCCATGATCAAGACGACCAAGAAGCTGAAAATCGCCTTCCAGGGCGAGCCCGGCGCGAATTCCCATATCGCGATCGTGGAAGCGTATCCCGACGCCGAGCCGTTGCCCTGCCCAACCTTTGAGGACGCGCTCGCCGCGATTGCCACCGGCGAGGCCAGCCTCGGCATGATCCCGATTGAGAACTCGGTGGCGGGCCGCGTTGCCGACATCCACCATCTCTTGCCGCAATCGGGCCTGTTCATCGTCGGCGAGTGGTTCCTGCCGATCCGCCACCAATTGATGGCGCCGCGCGGCGCCAAGCTTGCCGGCATCAAGACGGTGGAGAGCCACGTCCATGCGCTCGGGCAATGCCGCCGCATCATTCGCAAGCTCGGCGTCAAGCCGATCGTGGCGGCCGACACCGCCGGCAGCGCGCGTGATATCGCCGAACGCGGCGACACGAGTGCGGCGGCGATCGCCTCGAAGCTCGCCGCAAACATCTACGGCCTCGATATTTTGGCCGAGGACGTCGAGGACGAGACCCACAACACCACGCGCTTTGTGCTACTGGCGCGCGAGGCCGAATGGGCGAAGCAGGGATCGGGACCGCTGGTCACGACTTTTGTTTTCCGGGTGCGCAACCTGCCCGCCGCGCTTTACAAGGCGCTCGGCGGCTTCGCCACCAACGGCGTCAACATGACCAAGCTCGAGAGCTACATGGTCGACGGCAATTTCTTCGCTACGCAATTTTACGCCGACGTCGACGGCCATCCCGACGACCGCGGCCTTGCGTTTGCGCTGGAGGAGCTCAAATTCTTCTCGCGCGAATTCCGCATCGTCGGGGTCTATCCCGGCCATCCCTTCCGCGCCACGTTTAGCGAGAAGCCGGATTAACCCGTCATTCCGGGATGGCGTCGCCCCGGAAGGACGGCGAGCCGTCACGCCGCCACTTTCTTCCCCAGCCCGAACGCGTCCGCGAGCAGATGATAGGACTTCTTGCGCGCGTCGTGATCGTACACGGCCGTGATGATCATCAGCTCGTCCGGCTGGCTTGCCGTCATCATCGGCTGCAGCTTCGCCATCACGGTTGCGGGGCTGCCGACGAACAGCCGCGAGCGGTTGCGCGCGATCGAGGCGCGCTCGGCGTCGGTGTAGGGATAGGCCAGCGCCTCCTCGACGCTCGGCAGCGGCAGATATTGCCCGCGGTCGCGGCGCAGGCGATTGAGATCCATCGATGAGGCGAGCCTTTCGGCCTCGGCATCGGTCTCGGCGGCAACGGCAGCCACAGCCAGGATGCCATGCGGCGTCGCGCGCCAGCCCGACGGCTTGAAGTGGTTGCGGTAGTTGATCATCGCTTCAACCGCGTCAAACGCCGCAAAATGATGCGCAAACGCAAAGCCCATTCCGACTTGCGCGGCGAGCTCCGAGCTGTAGTCGCTGGAGCCAAGCAGCCAGATCGGCGGCAGCGGCGTATCGTCAGGCATCGCCACCACGTTGTTGTAAGGATGGCCGGGCGGAAAATCGCGGGTCTCCCACAGCGTCAACTCATGCAGCCGCTCGAGGAAATCGTCGCCCCCTCTGACGTCGAGCCGGCTGCGCAGCGCATGGGCGGTGGCGCCGTCGGTGCCCGGGGCGCGGCCGAGGCCAAGATCGATCCGGCCGGGAAACAATGCCTCCAGCATCTTGAAGCGCTCGGCGACCACCAGCGGCGCGTGGTTCGGCAGCATCACCCCGCCGGAGCCGACGCGGATGTTGTTCGTCACCGCGGCGATCTGCCCGATCATCAGGTCTGGCGCGGGGCTTGCCACCGACGCGAGATTATGGTGCTCGGCGAGCCAGTAACGGACATAGCCGAGCGCATCGACATGCCGCGCCAGGTCGATGCTGTTGCGCAGCGCCGCGGCGGGCTTGGTGCCTGACGTGACGACAGAGAGGTCGAGGACGGAAAGCGGAATCATGGGAGCCAAGCTAATGCGCGACATCCGCCCCACAAAGACCCGGCCGCGCAGAGCAGAGGCGCGGCGAGGGCCGGAACCGATGGCGCTCAACCCGGACAAGTGGGACATATGTAAGACAGATGTCAATGATCTCGCTCTGCCCACCGATTATGACACTCGGCATATTCATCAATGAATGAGCCGTTTTCCCTTAAATAATTGGACTTTCGAAAGATCGAAGGACATGCGAAGCCGTTGCCCACCAGATCGATATTTGGTCGAAAATACGGCACTTCACGTAAGTATTGGGCCATATCCCACCATTGATGGGCTGTTGTCGGGACCCCGTTTGACCTATTTTAGCGCTTCCAGGGCCAAGCCTGACCTTGAGCGAACCGTGCGTGGAGTCTGTGGTGCCATGACTGAAGTTGCCTCGCCCTCGCCCGACGGGCACCGCGCGCCCAAAACTCCCGCGATCTCCTTCGAGTTCTTCCCGCCGAAGACCGAGGAGATGGAACGCAATCTGTGGGACACGATCAACCGGCTCGCGCCGCTTGCCCCGAACTTCGTGTCGGTGACCTATGGCGCCGGAGGCTCGACCCGCGAGCGCACCCATTCCACCATCGCCCGCATCCTGACCGAGACCAGCCTGACCCCGGCCGCGCACCTGACCTGTGTCGATGCGCCCCGCGCCGACGTCGATGACGTGGTGGCGCGCTACCACGAGGTCGGCGTCCGCCACATCGTGGCGCTGCGCGGCGATCCCGCCGGCGGCATCGGCAGCGCCTATACACCGCATGCGCAAGGCTATCGCAGCTCGGCCGATCTGGTCGCCTCGATCAAGCAGGCGCACAGCGATATCGAAGTCACGGTGTCGGCCTATCCGGAACGGCATCCGGAAAGCGCAAGTTTCGATGCCGACATCGACATGCTCAAGGCCAAGGTCGATGCCGGTGCTGGGCGCGCCATCACGCAGTTCTTCTTCGATAACGATCTCTATTTCCGTTACCTCGACCGCGTTCGTGCCCGCGGCATCGAAATCCCGATCGTGCCGGGGATTCTGCCGGTGCAGAATTTCAAGCAGGCCGCGAACTTCGCCAAGCGCGCCGGCGCCAGCATGCCGGATTGGCTGGCGCAAAAATTCGAAGGCCTCGACGACGACGCCGAGACCCGCAAGCTGGTGGCGGCGGCCGTTGCCGCCGGCCAGGTGCAAAAACTCGCCAAGCATGGCGTCGATACCTTCCATTTCTACACCATGAACCGCGCGGACCTCGTATTTGCGATCAGTCATCTGCTCGGCATTCGCCCCAAGAGCGCGCAGAAGGCCGCCTGATGAAAGTGCCTGTTTCCGCCAGACGAACCGCGCTGCTGGCAGCCGCCCGCGAGCGCATCCTGGTGCTCGACGGCGCCATGGGCACCATGATCCAGGGCCTCGAATACGACGAGGCCGCGTTTCGCGGCCGGCGCTTCAAAGATTTCCATCGCGACGTCAGGGGCAACAACGATCTGCTGATCCTGACGCAGCCGAACGCGATCGAGGACATCCACGCCGACTATTTGCGCGCCGGCGCCGACATCGTCGCCACCAACACGTTTTCCTCGACCTCGATCGCGCAGGCCGACTACGACATGTCGGACCTCGCCTACGAGCTCAATCGCGAGGGCGCCAGGCTCGCGCGCGCCGCCGCCGCGCGCGTCACCACTGAGGACGGCAAGCCGCGCTTTGTCGCCGGCGCCATCGGACCGACCAACCGCACCGCGTCGATCTCGCCGGACGTGTCGAACCCGGGCTACCGCGCGGTGACCTTCGACGACCTGCGCAAGGCCTACGGCGAACAGGTCAACGGCCTCCTGGACGGCGGCGCCGATCTGCTTCTGGTCGAGACCATTTTTGACACGCTCAACGCCAAGGCCGCGCTGTACGCCATCTCCGAAATCTGCGAGGCGCGGGGCATCGACGTGCCCGTAATGATCTCCGGCACCATCACCGACAAATCCGGCCGGCTGTTGTCGGGACAATTGCCGGGGGCGTTCTGGAATTCGGTGCGGCATGCGAAACCGATCACGATCGGCTTCAACTGCGCGCTCGGCGCTGAAGATCTCCGCGCCCACATCGCCGACATCGGCCGCGTCGCCGACGCACTGGTCTGCGCCTATCCCAACGCCGGGTTGCCCAATGAGTTTGGCCAGTATGACGAGACCCCGGAATATATGGCGCGGCTGATCGGCGAGTTCGCCAGAGACGGCCTCGTCAACATCGTCGGCGGCTGCTGCGGCACCACGCCCGACCATATCGCGGCGATCGCCGCCGCCGTCGCGCCGCACAAGCCGCGCACCATTCCCGTGATCGAACCGCGGCTGCGGCTGTCGGGGCTGGAGCCGTTCGAACTGACGCCGGCGATCCCGTTCGTGAATATCGGCGAGCGCACCAACGTCACGGGCTCGGCGCGATTCCGCAAAATGATCACCGCGGGCGATTACACCGCCGCGCTGCAAGTGGCGCGCGACCAGGTCGAGAACGGCGCGGTCGTTATCGACGTCAACATGGACGAAGGCTTGCTGGATTCGGCGAACGCGATGACGACCTTCCTCAATCTCGTCGCCGCCGAGCCGGACATCGCCCGCGTGCCCGTCATGGTGGACTCGTCGAAATTCGCCGTGATCGAAGCCGGCCTGAAATGCGTGCAAGGCAAGCCGGTGGTGAACTCGATCTCGATGAAGGAAGGCGAAGCAAAATTCATCCACGAGGCCAAGATCGCGCGGCGCCACGGCGCGGCCGTGGTGGTGATGGCGTTCGACGAGAAAGGCCAGGCCGACACCTTCGCGCGCAAAACCGAGATCTGCCGGCGCGCCTATGACATCCTGGTCAATCAGCTCGATTTCCCGCCGGAAGATATCATCTTCGATCCCAATATTTTCGCGATCGCCACCGGCATCGAAGAACACAACAATTACGGGGT
>VAZG01000202.1 GCA_005885285.1 Alphaproteobacteria bacterium
ACACCGCGATGGATTGCTGCCGCACCGCGCGCCGCCTCGGCGGCGAGGACGTCAAGGTGATCGTGCGCTCCGGCTTCGAGGAGATGAAGGCGAGCCCCTGGGAGAAGGAGGACGCCCTCCACGAGGATATCCCGATCCTCAATTTCATGGTGCCGATCGCATTCACCCACGCCGACGGCAAGCTCACCGGCGTCACCTTCCAGAAGGTGAAGGCCGAATACGACGCCAACGGCAAGCGCAGCCTGGTGCCCGCGGGCGAGCCGGACCAGACGATCCCCTGCGACGACGTGCTGGTCGCGGTCGGCCAGGAGAACGCGTTCCCGTGGATTGAGCGCGATTGCGGCATCGAATTCGATAAATGGAACATGCCGAAGGTCGATCCCAAGACCATGGGCTCGACCAACCCGAAGGTATTTTTCGGCGGCGATGCCGCATTCGGGCCGAAGAATATCATCTGGGCGGTGGCGCACGGCCACGACGCCGCGCTGTCGATCCACAAGCTGCTGTCCGGCGAGGACATCACCGAGCGTCCGCTTCCCGAGGTGCAGATTTCGTCGCAGAAGATGGGCATCCATGAGTGGAGCTATGACAACGACATCTCGGCCGACATGCGCTTCAAGGTGCCGCATCGCGACAAGGTCGTGGCGCTAAAGGACATCCGCGCCGAGGTCGAACTCGGTTACGACCTCAAGCTCGCGCTCGGCGAAGCACAGCGCTGCCTGAACTGCGACGTGCAGACCGTCTTCGCCGCGCCCTTGTGCATCGAATGCGACGCCTGCGTCGACATCTGCCCGATGGACTGCATCACGTTTACGCAAAATGGCGAGGAAGACGATCTGCGGGCGCGGCTGAAGGCGCCCTCGCCCCGTCACGACCAGGCGCTCTATGTCGCGGACGGCTTAAAGACCGGGCGCGTGATGGTGAAGGACGAAGACGTCTGCTTGCACTGCGGCCTCTGCGCCGAACGCTGTCCCACCGGAGCCTGGGACATGCAGAAATACCTCATCGATATGACTCACGCAGGTTCATCATGCCCGAGCAAAAGCCGATCCGCAGCGTAAACGACTTCGTCGTCCGCTTCGCCAACGTCAACGGCTCTGGGTCGGCCAGCGCCAATGAACTATTTGCTCGCGCGATCCTGCGCCACGGCGTGCCGGTATCGCCCCGCAACATCTTCCCCTCCAACATCCAGGGATTGCCGACCTGGTACGAGGTGCGGGTCACCGAAGCCGGCCATCTCGGCGCACGCGGCGGCGTCGACCTGATGGTGGCGATGAACCCGCAGACCTGGGACAAGGACATCGCCTCGATCGAGCCCGGCGGCTATCTGTTCTACGATTCGACCAAGCCGATGCCCGCATCGAAATTCCGCGCCGATATCACCGTCATCGGCGTGCCGCTGACCGCGATCACCAACTCGACCTATACCGATCCGCGCCAGCGCCAGTTGTTCAAGAACATCATCTATCTCGGCGCGCTGTGCGCGCTTCTCGAGATGGACCCGAAGCTGATCGAGCAATTGATCGGCGAACAGTACAAGGGCAAGGAGAAGCTGCTCTCCTCGAACGTCCACGCGCTGCATCTTGGCCGCGACTGGGCGCTGCAGAACCTGAAATGCCCGATCGGCATCAGGGTCAAGAAGGCCGACAAGGTCGGTGACCGCATTTTCATCGAAGGCAACAGCGCTGCGGCGCTGGGCGCCGTCTATGGCGGCGCCACGGTGTGCGCCTGGTATCCGATCACGCCGTCGTCGTCGCTGGCGGACGCTTTCGCGGGTCATTGCAGGAAGCTGCGGCACGATGGCGAAACCGGCAAGGCAAAATATGCCATCGTCCAGGGCGAAGACGAACTGGCTTCGATCGGTATCGTCATTGGCGCGTCGTGGAATGGCGCGCGCGCCTTCACCGCGACCTCCGGTCCCGGCATCTCCCTGATGACCGAATTCATCGGCCTGTCCTATTTCGCGGAAGTGCCGGCCGTGATCATGAACGTGCAGCGCGCGGGTCCCTCGACCGGCATGCCGACGCGGACCCAGCAATGCGACATCATCGCCTGTGCCTATGCTTCGCACGGCGACACCAAGCATGTGCTGCTGTTTCCGGAAGACCCGGCGGAGGCCTTCGAATTCGCCGCAGCCGCCTTCGATCTCGCCGAGCGCCTGCAGACCGTGATTTTCCTGATGCTCGATCTCGACATCGGCATGAACCATCGGCTCTGCCGTCCGCTGAAGTGGGATGACGCAAGGCAGTATGACCGCGGCAAGATCATGACGGCGGAGATGCTGGAGGAAGGCCGCGACTTCGGCCGCTATCTCGACGTCGACGGCGACGGCATCCCCTACCGCACCTATCCCGGCACGCACCCGACCAAGGGCTCGTTCTTCACTCGCGGCACCTCGCGCGACCGCTACGCGCGCTACTCCGAGGAGGGCTCGGTTTACGCCGACAACATGCAGCGGCTGGTGCGCAAATTCGAGACCGCCCAGGACCTGGTGCCGCGGCCGTTGCAGGCCAACGCGGCAAAACCGACCAAATTCGATCGGCTGCGTATCCGCGCCTTTCCGTTCCACTCAAGCGTCGCAAGTTTCATCGCCGATCACGACTTCGTCTACGTGGTCGAGCAGAACCGCGACGGCCAGCTTCGCTCGCTGATCGTCAACGAGAACGGCATCGATCCGGTCCGCCTGGTGCCGATCCTGCATTATGACGGCACCCCGATCACCGCCCGCTTCATCGCCAACGCCATCGGCGACCATCAGGATCATCTCAAGGTGACCCCCCTTCGCAAGGCCGTGTCATGACCTATATCGCAAAACCGAAATTCCACCATCCGGGCCTGCAGAAGAACGAGCTCGGCTTCACCCACCGCGATTACGAGGGCAAGATCTCGACGCTGTGCGCGGGCTGCGGCCACGACTCGATCACGGCATCGATCATCGAGGCCTGTTTCGAATTGTCGATCGAACCGCACCGCGTCGCCAAGATTTCCGGCATCGGCTGCTCCTCGAAGACGCCGGACTACTTCCTCGGCAACTCGCACGGCTTCAATTCGGTGCATGGCCGCATGCCGTCGGTCCTGACCGGCGCCAATCTCGCCAACCGCGACCTGATCTATCTCGGCGTCTCCGGCGACGGCGATTCCGCCTCGATCGGCTTTGGCCAGTTCGCGCATTCGATCCGCCGTGCCGTCAACATGACCTATATCGTCGAAAACAACGGCGTTTACGGCCTCACCAAGGGTCAGTTTTCGGCGACTGCCGACCGCGGCTCGAAGTCCAAGAAGGGCGTGATGAACACCGACAACGCCATCGACCTGGTGGCGATGGCGCTGCAGCTTGGCGCGAGTTTCGTGGCGCGCAGCTTCTCCGGCGACAAGACGCAATTGGTGCCGCTGATCGCGGCCGCGATCCGGCACAAGGGCGCGGCCTTCATCGACGTGATCAGTCCCTGCGTCGCCTTCAACAACCATGCCGGCTCGACCAAGAGCTTTGATTACGTGCGCGAACACAATGACGCGGTGAACCGGCTCGACGTCATCACCGGGCGCGATCCAATCACGGTGGACTATGCACCGGGCACGGTGCAGGTGGTCGAGCAGCACGACGGCACCCACCTCGCCCTGCGCAAGCTCGATGCGGATTACGACCCGCACGATCGCCTGGGCGCCATGACCTTCCTGCAAAAGCACGCGGCCAAGGGCCAGATCGTCACCGGGTTGCTTTACGTCGATCCGGAGTCCGAAGACCTGCATACTCATCTCGACACGGTCGACACCCCGCTCAATGTGCTGGACGAGAAGGCGCTGTGCCCCGGCTCCGCCGTGCTGGACAAGATCAACGCAAGTTTGCGCTAGCTCGAGACGGGCAGATTCAGGTGGGGAGTTCCTATGGCTTTGGGCGTCGAGAAAGAAGTTGCGCGCAACGCTGGCTTTGAGCCGATCGAGGTGATTCCAACCGGAGCGGCGCTCGGCGCCGAAATCCGCGGCGTCGATCTCAAAAATATCGACGCGTCGCAGTTTGCGGTCATCAAGCGCGCCTGGCACGACCATGAGGTCATTCTGGTGCGCGGCCAGACGCTCAGCGACCAGGACCTGATCGCCTTCAGCCGCCGCTTCGGCGATCTCGACTGGGCGCCGGTGCAGGAGACCGGCAGGCGCTTTGTCGAAGGATTGCCCGAGATCTACATCGTTTCAAACGTGATGGTGAACGGCGAGCCGATCGGCAGCTTGGGGGCCGGCGAGGCGGTTTGGCACACCGACATGTCGTATCTCGATGTGCCGCCGATGGCGAGCATGCTTTATGCGCTCGAGGTACCGCCTGCCGGCGGCAATACCTCGTTCTGCAGCATGTACGCGGTTTACGAAGCGCTGCCGGACGAGTTGAGGGGCCGGATCGCAAACCTGAAGATCAAGCACGACGGCACCTATAATAGCGGTGGCTATTTGCGCCAGGGCGTCGCCGCGACCGACGATCCCAGGACCTCGCCGGGCGCCGTGCACCCGCTGGTCTGCACTCACCCCGACACCGGGCGGCGCATGCTTTATCTCGGCCGCCGGCGCAATGCGTACCTCGTGGGGCTCGAGCTTGCCGAGTCCGAGGCGTTGCTCGACCAGTTGTGGGCGTTCGTCGCGCGCCCGGAATTCGCCTGGGAGCATGCCTGGCGGGTCGGCGATCTCGTGCTGTGGGATAACCGCTGCACCATGCACAGGCGCGACCCGTTCGACGCCTCCGCACGCCGCATCATGCATCGCACGCAGATCAAGGGCAGCGCGGCGCCGGTCTGATGAAGAGGTTCAGCGCCTCCAACAAGGTCCTTACGATCATCTGCCTGATGTACCTGATCCTCTATGTGGATCGGGTCAACATCTCGACGGCTGCGCCACTGATCAAGGCGGACCTTAAGCTGAGCAACACCGAGTTGGGGCTGGCATTTTCGGCCTTCGCCTATCCGTATGCGCTGTTCCAGCTCATCGGCGGCTATTTCGGCGACAAATTCGGCGCCCGCCTGACGCTGTTCGTCAGCGGCCTCATCGTAAGTGCGGCAACCGCGGCAACCGGCGCGGTCGGCGGACTTGGAAGCCTGTTCGCCGCGCGCCTTGCCCTTGGGATCGGTGAAGGCACGACCTTCCCGACCGCGACGCGCGCGATGGCGTCGTGGGTGCCGGAACGCAATTGGGGCTTCGCCCAAGGCATCACGCATTCGTCCGCACGGATCGGAAACGCGGTAACGCCGCCTCTGATTGCGCTGCTGGTCACCCTGGTGTCGTGGCGCGGCGCGTTCGTTGTCCTTGCCTTCTTGAGCCTGATCTGGGTTGTGATCTGGTGGTGGAATTTTCGCGATGTTCCCGCAGCGCCGCCGCTGACGCCAGAGGAACTTGGGGCGCTTCCGGCACGTAGCCGGGGCGGCGCGGCCAAGACGGTGCCGTGGCTCGAATTGTTTCGCCGCATGCTGCCGGTGACCGCCGTCGATTTTTGCTACGGCTGGACGCTGTGGCTGTTTCTGAGCTGGATCCCGTCGTTCTTTTACCAGAACTACCAGCAGAATCTGGCGCAATCGGCTTTCTATTCGGCCGGCGTCTTCCTGGCCGGCGTGATCGGCGACACCTTGGGCGGCGTGGTGAGCGACAGGATCCTGCACCGGACCGGCAATCGCGCCGCCGCGCGCCGCAACGTCATCGTGGCCGGAATGCTCGGCGGCTTTGTGTTCCTGATTCCGGTGATGCTGGTGCATGACGTCAACGTGGCCGCGATCGCGCTTGCCGCGGCATTCTTTTTTGTCGAGCTGGTGGTGGCGCCGATCTGGGCGGCGCCGATGGACATCGCGCCGAATTACTCGGGATCCGCCAGCGGAATGATGAATTTCGGCTTCGGCGTTGCCGGAATCATTTCACCCCTGGTGTTCGGCTTCCTGATCGACCGGACCGGAAGCTGGACCCTGCCGTTTGCCGGCTCGATCTGTCTGTTGCTGCTCGGCGCCGGACTTGCGTTTCGCATGCATCCGGACCGGCCATTCGAGGAGGCTGAAGCTTCTTGATTCAGGCAGGTCCAGACCGCGTCAATTTCGCCGAAACATTCAGGCGGCCGCCGCGATCGCGCGCGGATTCGCGACGTATTCCTTGAGCACCTTGTCGGCAGCGTCGACTTCGACCAGCGACACGTCATAGCTCCAGAGATCGGCAAGGTGCTGGAGCACGCGCCTTGCGTCTGCCTCGTTGAGCTGCGCTCCCTTGACCACGGCGTGACGCAACATCAGCCGGCGATCGCCGGCGAGATCGACGTCGACCACCTCGATATTGGCATCGATGAAGCCGACGTCGTACTGCTTGGCCAGTTCACGCCGGACGCGGCGATAACCACGTTCATCGTGGATGGCATCGACCTTGACGCCAGCCCGCTCCTCCGGATCGTCATGCAGGTGGAACATGCGGAAATGCCGCATCAGCCGCGGACTGAGGTACTGACCGATAAAGCTTTCGTCGCGATAATTGGCCCAGATGTTGCGCAAGACGCCCATCACGTCGCCGTTCCCGGCGATCTCCGGAAACCACTCGCGATCCTCGTCATCCGGATTGGAAACGATACGCTCAATGTCCTGCATCATCGCAAAGCCGAGCGCATAGGGGTTGAAGCCGGAGAAGCGCGGATCGTCGAAATCCGGCTGGAATACGACGTTGGTGTGCGACTGCAGGAATTCGAGGAAATTGCCGTCGGAGATCCGTCCCTGTTCGTGCAACCGCTTCATGATGCGGTAATGGACGTAGGTCGCGGTGCCCTCGTTCATCACCTTGGTCTGGCTCTGCGGATAGAAATACTGCGCGATGTGCCGCACGATCCGAAGCAGCTCGCGTTGCCAGGGCTGCAGGCGTGGCGCGGTCTTCTCAAGGAAGTACAACAGGTTTTCCTGCGGCAATCCGAGCAATTTGCGGCGGCGCTCGACGTTGAGCATCGCATCGCTCTTTGCCGGCCCGGTCGGAACCGTCCGCCACAAATCGTTGAACGCGGCCTCCTCGTGCAAACGGCGCCTGCCGGCGCGCTTTTCCTCGGCACCAAGGTCGAGCTTCTTCTTGCCGGGGTAACGGTCGATCCCGTGCGACATCAACGCATGCGCGGCGTCGAGCGTCTGCTCGACCGCGAGCCGGCCCTGGCGCTCCTCGCACTGCGCCACGTAGGTCTTGGCAAATTCGAGATAGTCGAGAATGCCGTTGGCATCGGTCCATTGCTTGAACAGATAGTTGTTCTTGAAGAAATGGTTGTGGCCGAACGCCGCATGCGCGATCACCAGCGCCTGCATGGTCGCGGTGTTTTCCTCCATCAGGTAGGAAATGCACGGCGAAGAATTGATCACGATCTCGTAGGCAAGGCCCATCAGCCCCTTGCGGTAGGACGCCTCGTGAAAGGCGAAGTGCTTGCCGAACGACCAATGCTTGTAGAACAAGGGCATGCCGACCGAAGAGTACGCATCCAGCATCTGCTCGGCGGTAATGACCTCGATCTGGTTGGGATAGACATCGAGCCCCAATTCGGATCGCGCAATCCCCTCGCAGGCATCGTGGATGCGCTGCAGCGTCAGGAAATCCCAATCCGCCCCTTGAAACAGTGGTTCTGCAGTCGCGGTCATGGCGCGGTCTTCTCCTGCTTACCACGGCGATGAAACAGATCGTGAAAGACCGGAAAGATCTCGCTGCGCTCGCTGACCTTGCGCATCGACAATGGCGCGCCGCCGGTGCGCAGGCGTTCGTACAGCGTCCAAAGCGCCGAATCCGGCATGTCGAACGTGTATCCGCCGGCCTCGCCGACCTCCAGATAGGCGAAGAACTGACTGACCGGCAGGATCATATCCGTCAGCAGCCTCCCTGCGACCTCTCCATCCGAAATCGAGTTGTCGCCGTCGGAAGCCTGGGCCGCATAGATGTTCCAGTCCGCCGGGCGAAACCGCGACCTGACGATATCGTGCATCGCCTGCAGGGCACTCGATACCAGCGTGCCGCCCGACGCCGGTCCGTGAAAGAAGGTCTCCTCGTCGACTTCCTCCGCCCGATCGGTGTGGCGGATGAAGACGATTTCGACGTGGCGATAGCGCCGCTTCAGAAACACGTAGAGCAGCATGTAGAAGCGCTTGGCCAGATCCTTCATGTGCTCCGACATCGAGCCGGAAACGTCCATCAGGCAGAACATCACGGCCTGCGCCACCGGCTTTGGCACGGTTTCGAAGCGGCGATAGCGGATATCGATCGGGTCGATGTAGGGAATCCGGCGCGCCTTTGCCTTCAGGGCCTCGAGCTCGGCGATCAATTCCGCGCGGCGCGTTTCGTCGCACTCAGCAAGCTCCGCTTCCAGCTTCTCAATCGCTGCCAGCCGCGGCCGCCGCAACGCGACGCGGCGCGCCAGCGCCCGGCTCGCGGTGCGGCTGATCGAAATATTCGCCGGCGAGCCGGAAGTCGCATAACCGGCCCGCTGGATGCCTTCGCTTTCCGCTTCGGCCAATTTCCGCTTGGCGAGGTCCGGCAGCTCCAGGTCGTCGAGGAACAGGTCGACGAATTCGTCCCGGCTCAGCACGAACCGAAACGCATCTTCGCTGTCGCCTTCGCCCGGATCGCGCGGCTTGCCGCCGCCTTTTTCGCCGGAACGCGGCAGGATGTCGCCTTCGACGAACTTCTTGTTTCCAGGAAGCACCATGTCGCGCGTGCCGCCCTCGCGGCGAAAGCGCGGCTCATTCATGCCGTCGAGCGGAATGCTGACCTCTCCGCCCTCCAGCACATCCTTGATGTCGCGGTCCTGCGACGATTTCTTGACCGCACCTCGAACAAGCGCTTTGGCACGACGCAAGAACCGCTGACGATTCTCGAGACTCTTGCTGCCCGGATTGAGCCGCCTGTCAATGATGTGCATGATCACCGTTGCATCCGCCTCCTCAGCCGGCTTGCTTCACGCGCATGTACCATTCGACCAGCCTGCGAACCTGACGCTCGGTATAGCCGCGCCCGACCATCCGCGCGACGAAGTCGTCGTGCTTCTTCTCGGTGTCGCCGTCCTTCTTCGTGCCGAACGAGATCACCGGAAGCAGGTCTTCGACCTGCGAGAATATCCGCTTTTCGATGACTTCGCGGATTTTCTCGTAAGAGGTCCAGCTCGGGTTCCTTCCGCCGTTCTGGGCCCGCGACCGCAAGGAGAACTTGACGACTTCGTTGCGGAAGTCCTTTGGGTTCGCGATCCCGGCGGGCTTTTCGATCTTGGTCAGCTCCTGGTTGAGGAGCTCGCGATCGAGCATCTGGCCGGTGTCGGGATCCTTGAAGTCCTGGTCCTCGATCCAGGCATCGGCATAATCGACGTAGCGATCGAACAGGTTCTGGCCGTAATCGGAATAGGATTCGAGATAGGCTTTCTGAATCTCGTGGCCGATGAATTCCGCATAGCGCGGCACCAGCTCGGCCTTGATGAATTCAAGGTAGCGCTTTTCGACCTCGTCGGAGAGCTGCTCGCGGCGGATTGACTGTTCAAGCACATACATCAGATGGACGGGATCCGCCCCCAGCTCCGCGGTGTCATGATTGAACGTTGCCGCCAGGACCTTGAAGGCAAAACGGGTCGAGGCACCATCCATACCTTCGTCGACGCCGGCGGCATCCTTGTATTCCTGAACGCTGCGGGCCTTGGGATCGGATTCCTTCAGGCTTTCACCATCATAGACCCGCATTTTCGCAAACACCGTCGAGTTCTCGTGCCTGCGCAAGCGCGACATCACCGAGAAGCGCGCCAACGTCTCCAGCGTCGCCGGTGCACAAGGCGCGGTTGCAAGTTCGGATCCGGAAATGAGCTTCTCGTAGATCTTCTGCTCCTCCGTGACCCGCAGGCAGTAGGGCACCTTGATGACGCAGATGCGATCGATGAAGGCTTCATTGTTTTTGTTGGCCTTGAAGCTTTGCCATTCGGATTCGTTCGAATGCGCGAGGACGACGCCGGTGAAGGGGATTGCGCCGATATTCTCGGTGCCGATGTAGTTGCTTTCCTGCGTCGCCGTCAGCAGCGGATGCAGCATCTTGATCGGCGCCTTGAACATCTCGACGAATTCGAGAATGCCCTGGTTGGCGCGGTTCAAGCCGCCGGAATAGGTGTAGGCATCGGGGTCGTTCTGGGCGAACGTTTCCAGCTTGCGAATGTCGACCTTGCCGACCAGCGAGGAGATGTCCTGATTGTTCTCGTCGCCGGGCTCGGTTTTCGCGACCGCGATCTGCCGCAGCCGCGAGGGTTGAATCTTGGCGACGCGGAATCGCGAAATATCGCCGCCGAAAGCTTCGAGCCGCTTGTAGCACCACGGACTCATCAGCCCACTCAGGCGCCGGCGCGGGATGCCGTACTTCTCTTCCAGCATCGGACCGAGCTGCTCCGGATCGAACAGGCTGAGCGGGGATTCGAACACCGGACTGAGCTCGTCACCGGCTTTGAGCACATAGATGGGATGGACCTCCATCAGCGATTTGAGCCGCTCGGCCAGTGACGACTTTCCGCCGCCCACCGGGCCCAGCAGATAGAGGATCTGTTTGCGCTCCTCGAGCCCTTGCGCCGCATGGCGGAAGAAGCCGACGATACGCTCGATCGTTTCCTCCATGCCGTAGAAGCCCGCGAACGCCGGATAGGTGCGCATCGTGCGGTTCAAAAAGATTCGGCCAAGGCGGGGGTCCTTGGCCGTGTCGATCATCTGAGGCTCACCTATGGCAGCTAGTAGTCGTTCGGCCGCGTTGGCATATCGCATCGGATCGCTTCGACACGATTCCAGATATTCCGCCATCGATATGTCGCTCTGGCTTCGGGCTTCGAAGGACCGAGCGAACGCATTGAATAGAGAATCGTTGTACATGATCCCTCTCCGCATTTGGTCCGGCCGCATTACTGAAACGAGCCGAACCGCCGAAGCGTTCCTCGAATCAGCATCAGCACGATGAATCGATTGGACACTCTGCTATGTCTCTGACGCAATGCACAACGCAGGCACCAGCTGGGTTACGAACAGGCAGTTTGCCCAATTCTTGAGCTAAAAGGTGGTACGAGTTGTGATTTTTCCGTGATGTAGCCAAGCCGCAACATTTCACACGGCATGGAACCGGGCCGCAAAAGGCCGTGATCGAACTGCTTCGTCGCCCTCAAGCACTGCGCGCCATGCGACAACGCGCCGCCAGAACTGCCGCGCAGCGCCGGCGTTATTTTCGATGCTACAAATTTTAGCCGGCAACACTCGCGGACGAACACGTCGGCAACCGAATCCCCACGGATGAATTCATCGGCGACGTGTAGACCGCGCACTTGATTTCGCACTTGATCTCCCACTTGATAGTGGCCGAGGACGCCGTAGCCGAACCGATCGAAGGCGATGATTGCGCTGAGCAGCGTCATCCTTGCCGCCGCTGCGTCAAGGTTGGCATCCACGAACTCGAACACCCGATCTCGACATCGCCGGCCAATTCAGGATTCATGGTTCGGGACCACCCCGCCTCCTCGTCACCCAACCGTCACTGTTGATTCTACCTGATTCGCGCCCGGTTGGGTGCCACTGACTTGCTGTCAATTGGTCGTATTTCCGAGCAAGCCGGGCGGCTATACTGGCCCCAAGGCACACGATCCGGTCGGACCCATCCGTCCATAGGCCTCCGCCCTTTCCGGATCGATATGTCGTGAATGGCGTTACCCGTGGGAAACGCCTATTTCCATCGCCAGGCTCAAACAGAAAACAGGCATCATGAATCCCGTCAAAGCACTTGAAAACCACGGCCAGGCGGTTTGGCTGGATTTCCTGGCCCGCGGCTTCGTCGCCAAAGGTGAGCTGAAAAAGCTGATCGATACCGATGGCGTCAAAGGGGTTACGTCAAATCCGTCGATCTTCGAAAAGGCGATCGGCAGTTCCGATGAATATGACAGCGCGATCGGACAGGCCCTGAAACGCGGCGATCGCCCGGTCGCCGAGCTGTTCGAGCATCTCGCCGTTGAAGACATCCAGCACGCGGCCGACGTATTGCGGCCGGTCTATGACCATCTCAAAGGCGAGGATGGCTTCGTCAGCCTGGAGGTGTCGCCCTATCTGGCGATGGACACCAAGCGTTCGATCGCCGAGGCCGAGCGGCTCTGGAAGGACGTCAAGCGCAAGAATCTCATGGTCAAGGTGCCGGCAACGCCGGAGGGCTTGCCGGCAATCCAGCATCTGATTGGCGAAGGCATCAACATCAACATCACGCTGTTGTTCTCGCAAGATGTCTATCTGCAGGTTGCTGAAGCCTATCTTTCGGGCCTGGAAAAATACCTCGCCAAGGGCGGCGACCCGTCTCATGTCGCAAGCGTTGCTAGCTTCTTCGTCAGCCGCATCGATACGATGGCCGACAAGGAGCTCGACGACAGAATTGCGAAAGCCAACGACCCGACCGAGAAGGAACGCCTGGCTTCCCTGAAAGGCAAGGTCGCGGTTGCCAACGCCAAGCTCGCCTACCAGGAGTACAAGCGTCTGTTTTCGGGAGCGCGTTGGGAGAAGCTGGCCGCCAAAGGTGCCAAGCCGCAGCGGCTGTTGTGGGCCTCGACCGGCACCAAGAACAAAGACTATAGCGACGTGCTCTATGTCGAGGAGCTGATCGGTCCCAACACCGTCAATACCATGCCGCCGGCAACGCTGGAGGCGTTCCGCGATCACGGCAAGCTGCGCGACAGCCTCGAGGAGAATATCGAGGACGCGCGAGGCGTGCTCGAAGAACTCGCGCGGTCCGGCATCTCGCTCGACGCCATCACCTCCGCGCTGGTCAAGGACGGCGTCAAGCTATTTGCCGACGCGGCCGACAAGCTCTATGGCGCGGTCGCCCATAAGCGCGCAACCGTGCTCGGCGGCGGTATCGACCAGCAGAATCTTGCCCTTGGCGCCAAGCTCGGAAAGGCCGTCGACAACAGCGCCGAGGAATGGCGCGCATCGGGGAAAATCCGAAGGCTGTGGCGGAAGGACAGATCGGTCTGGACCGGCGAGGATGAGGACAAGTGGCTGGGCTGGCTGGACAGCGCAGGCAACGCCGATATCGCCGACTACGAGGATTTTGCGCGGCGCGTGAAGGGGCAGTCCTTCACCGACGCCGTCGTGCTCGGCATGGGCGGATCGAGCCTGGGACCCGAGGTGCTGGCGGAAACGTTTGCCAAGAAACCCGGCTTCCCGAAATTGCACGTGCTGGATTCGACCGATCCCGCGCAAGTCCGCGCGATGGAAAAAGCCGTCGATGTCGCCAAAACCCTGTTCATCGTCTCCAGCAAATCCGGCGGCACCACCGAGCCCAACGCGATGAAGGACTATTTCTTCGATCGCGTTGCCAAGACGATTGGCGCCGGCAAGGCCGGACATCGCTTCATCGCGGTGACCGATCCCGGCTCGTCGCTGGAGAAGGCGGCGACCAAACAAGGCTTCGCGCGGATTTTCCACGGCGAACCCACGATCGGCGGACGCTACTCCGTGCTGTCTGCGTTCGGACTGGTACCGGCTGCGGCCGCCGGCATCAACGTCGGCACGCTGATCAAGCATACGCTCGCCATGGTTCGCTCCTGCGGGGCAGACGTGCCGCCGGATGAAAATCCGGGGGTCCGGCTCGGCCTTGCGATGGGGCTTGCCGGCCTCGACGGCCGCGACAAGGTGACGATCTCGTCATCGAAGAAAATTGCCGATTTCGGCGCCTGGGCCGAGCAGTTGATCGCGGAATCCACTGGCAAAGAGGGCAAAGGCCTGATCCCGATCGACGGCGAGCCGCTGGGTGATCCCGAAGCTTACGCCAACGATCGCTTCTTCATCGATATCCGCACCCAAGACGAAAACGACGCTGCGCACGAGGAGAAGCTCAAGGCTCTTGAAGCTGCCGGCCACCCTGTCGTGCGCATCGTCATGCACTCGATCGATCACATCGGCCAGGAATTCTTCCGATTCGAGATGGCAACCGCAGTCGCAGGCTCGATCCTCGGCATCAACCCGTTCAATCAGCCTGACGTCGAGGACGCCAAGATCAAGACCCGCGAACTGACCGCGGCGTTCGAAAGAACCGGTGCGCTGCCGGCCGAAAAACCTGTGATGGCCTCCGCGGAGGCCGACCTCTATACTGATGACCACAACGCCGCCGACTTGCGCAGGGCAGGAGCCGACGGCAACCTCGGCTCCTGGATCAAGGCGCATCTCAGCCGTTCCGGTGCGGACGATTATGTGGCGCTGCTCGCCTATATCGCGCGCGACCACGCGCATATCGACGCGCTGCAAGACATGCGGCTCAAGGTGCGCGACAAGCGCCGTGTCGCGACCTGCGCCGAATTCGGACCGCGCTTCCTGCATTCCACCGGCCAGGCCTATAAGGGCGGTCCCGACAGCGGCTTATTTCTGCAAATCACCGCCGATGACACCAAAGACCTGCCCGTCCCCGGCCAGAAGGCAAGTTTCGGGGTCATCAAGGCGGCGCAAGCGCGCGGCGATTTCGACGTGCTGACCGAGCGCGGCCGGCGCGCATTGCGCGTGCATCTGAAAGGCGATCTCAGATCGGGACTGAAGATGCTCGATGAAGCGATCACCGAGGCTTTGAATTAGAGCATGATCCCGAAAAGTGGATACTGGTTTTCGGATCAGACCATGCTCAAAAAAAGGATTTCAAAATGCAGCTCGGCATGATCGGCTTGGGGCGGATGGGCGGCAATATCGTCCGCCGGCTGATGCGATCGGGACATCAGGCGGTCGTCTACGACAAGGACCCGAAGGCTGTCGCGGGCCTTGCCGCCGACGGCGCCATCGCCAGCAACGCGCTGGAGGATTTCGTCACCAGGCTCGCAAAGCCGCGCACCGCCTGGGTGATGCTGCCGGCGGGCAAGATCACGGAAGCGACGATCGAGACGCTCGCCAAATTGATGCAGACCGGCGACGTCATCATCGATGGCGGCAACACCTTTTGGCAGGACGACGTCCGCCGCGGCAAGGCGCTGAGAGATCGCGGCATCCATTATGTCGACGTTGGCACCTCGGGCGGCGTTTGGGGCATCGAGCGCGGCTATTGCATGATGATCGGCGGCGACAAGGCCGTGGTCGACCGGCTCGATCCGATCTTCGCCGCGCTCGCGCCGGGCATCGGCGATATCCCGCGCACCCCCGGGCGCGAGGGACGCGATGCCAGGATCGAGCAAGGCTATATTCACGCCGGCCCCGTCGGCGCCGGGCATTTTGTCAAGATGATCCATAACGGCATCGAATACGGCCTGATGCAGGCCTATGCCGAAGGGTTTGACATCCTCAAGAACGCCAATAGCGAGGCGCTGCTGTCGGAACATCGCTTCGATCTAGACATCGCCGACATTGCGGAAGTGTGGCGGCGCGGCAGCGTCATCCCGTCATGGCTGCTCGATCTCACGGCGTCCGCGCTCGCGGAAAATCAGTCGCTGGATAATTATTCAGGATTTGTGGAAGATTCCGGCGAGGGCCGCTGGACGGTGAACGCCGCGATCGACGAAGCCGTTCCGGCCGAAGTGCTGACCGCGGCCCTGTTCGCGCGCTTTCGCTCGCGCAAGGAACATACGTTCGCGGAAAAAATTCTCTCTGCGATGCGTGCTGGGTTCGGCGGCCACCGCGAGCCGCCGCACAACAACAAGAAGGCCTGACAGCCGATGGCGAACGGTCAAAAGCCCGATCCCTGCTCCTTCATCATTTTCGGCGTTACAGGCGATCTCGCGCATCGGCTGGTGATTCCCGCTCTTTATAATCTCGCAGCGACTAACCTTTTGCCGGAGAAATTCTGCATCGTTGGGGTTGCCCGCAAAGGGATGTCGAGCACCGAGCTGACCGACAGCCTGATGAAGGGCTTGCGCCAATTCGCGACCCGCAAGGTCGACGAAGCGCTCGCCGAGCGGTTGTTGGAATGCGTCACCTGCATCGAGGCCGACCCGAAGGATCCGTCCTCGTTTGATCATCTTAAAGCCCAGCTTGAGAGACTGGAAGCCGCGCGCGCGACCGGCGGTAACCGGCTGTTTTATCTGGCGACGCCGCCCGGCGCCTTCGCGCCGATCGCCCGCGAGCTCGGCCGCGTTGGCTTATTGAAGGAGCAGGACGGTGCATGGCGGCGGCTAGTAGTTGAAAAACCGTTCGGAACCGATCTCGCGTCAGCAAAAGCGCTGAACAGCGAGCTGCAAAAGCTCATGGATGAACATCAGATCTATCGGATCGATCATTACCTCGGCAAAGAGACCGTCCAGAATATCCTGGTGCTGCGCTTCGCCAACGGCATGTTCGAGCCGATCTGGAATCGCAATCACATCGACCACATACAAATCACGGTCGACGAGAAGCTCGGCGTCGGTCACCGCGGCAGCTTCTATGATTCGACGGGTGCGCTGCGCGACATGGTGCCGAACCACCTGTTTCAACTGTTGTCGCTGGTCGCCATGGAGCCGCCGATCCGGTTCGACGCGCACTCGGTGCGTTCGGAGAAAGCCGATGTGTTGGCGGCGATCCAAACCCAGAGCGAACAGGAGGCGCTGCATAATTCCGTGCGCGGGCAATATCGCGGCGGCAGGATCGGCGACACCGAAATCGAGGATTATCGCAAGACAGAAGACGTCAAGGCCGGCAGCACCACGGAAACCTACGCCGCGCTGAAACTCACCATCGACAATTGGCGCTGGGCCGGCGTGCCGTTTTACCTGCGCACCGGCAAGGCGCTCGGCATCAAGCGCACCGAAATCGCGATCAAGTTCAAGCAGGCGCCCTTCGCGATGTTCCGCGACACCCCAATCGACCGGCTGTCGCAGAATTATCTCGTCATCTCTACCGAGCCGACCGAAGGCATCGAACTGCAGTTCAATACCAAAGTACCAGGCCCTTCGATCAACATCGACGGCGTCGAGATGAAGTTCCGCTACAAGGACTACTTCAAGGCCGAACCGGCCACCGGCTACGAGACGCTGATCTATGATTGCATGATCGGTGACAACATCTTGTTTCAGCGCGCCGACAGCGTCGAGGCTGGCTGGCAGGCGGTGCAGCCGTTCCTCAATGCCTGGCACAACGCCGGTGCCAAGGGACTCAAGATTTACGACGCCGGTACCGAAGGCCCCGAAGAAGCCGACGAATTGCTGGCCCACGATGGCCGAAGCTGGCGCAAGCTGACCTGACAATGGTTGTGCAGGACCAGCGAAAAATCGTAACCGTGGCCGATCCGGCGGAGCTCGCAAAGACCGCCGCGGACCGTCTCATGGCGAGGATCGCGGCGAACGACGGCCGCGTCGCGATCTGCCTCACCGGCGGGTCGAGCCCAAAACAGCTCTACGCATTATTGGCAACCGACGCCTACAACAAACGGATTCCTTTCGACCGCGTGCATTGGTTCATCGGGGATGAGCGCTTCGTCCCGCCGGGCGACTCCCGCAACAACATGACGATGGCACGCGGCATCTTTCTCGATCGCTTCGCGCCCGCTTCCAATATCCATCCCATTCCGACCGATGCCGCCAACCCCGACGAAAGCGCCGAACGTTACGCGCGCGAACTGAAATCCTTCTATGGTTTGGAGCGGCTCGATCCTACACGGCCGTTGTTCGATGTCGTATTGATGGGGGTCGGGCCGGACGGCCATACCGCCTCGATCTTTCCCGATTACCCGGCGCTGGCGGAAACCGAACGCTGGGTGGTGGGCGTGCCGCACGCCCATGTCACCCCCCTGGTGCCGCGGGTGACGCTGACCTTGCCCGCGCTCGCCTCCTGCCGCGAAATGCTGTTCGAGGTCGCAGGATCAGACAAGCGCGCGATCTTGACGCGCGTGCTTGATGGCGAGAACCTGCCGGCTGCCCGCGCAACCTCGATCGGCGAGACCATCTGGCTCGTGGACACGGCCGCGCTCCCGGAGGCTTTTCGTGGCCAATCAGCTTGAGGAAATGCCGTGCGCGCTGGTCGTGATGGGCGTTTCCGGGTCCGGCAAAAGCACTATTGCGCAGAAACTGGCAGAGCGGCTCGGCTGGCGTTACGAGGACGGCGACAAGTTTCATCCCGCAAGCAACGTCGCCAAGATGAGCGCCGGCCAGCCGCTAACCGACGAGGATCGCCGGCCCTGGCTGCAAGCGATTGCCGGGGAGATTGACCGCATCTGCGAGGCCGGCCAGCGCGCGGTGATCGCCTGCTCCGCGCTCAAGCATGCCTACCGCGACATCCTGGTGCATGGACGCAGTGACGTCCGCATTATTTTCCTCAAGGGCACGCAAGCCTTGATCGCGCACCGCCTCGCCATGCGCAAGGGGCACTTCATGCCGGCCGGGCTTTTAGACAGCCAGTTCAAGACGCTGGAGCCGCCGGACCAAAGCGAACGCCCGGTGACGGTGTCGATCGATGCTTCGGTCGAGACCATCGTCGATGACATCGTGCGCCAACTGAAACTCGATCCGGTCGATCGCGGCGCGACACGCAGGAAGCATTCATGACCCGCATCGCGCTGGTGGTATCCGACGTCGACGGCACGCTACTGACCAAAGACAAGACCCTGACCGACGGCGCGAAGGCCGCGGCGCAGCGGCTGCATGAGGCCGGCATCGGCTTCACCATCGTCTCCAGCCGGCCGAGCATCGGCATGGGATTTTTGATCGAGCCGTTGGCGATCACCCTGCCCATCGGCGCGTTCAACGGCAGTTCGATCGTCGATGCCGAGCTAAGGCCGATCGAGCAGCATTTGATTCCGCCTGCCGTGGTGCAACGCAGCCTCGATTTGCTCGACGAATTCGGCGTCGACATCTGGCTGTTCACCAACGAGAAGTGGCTGACGCGCACCCCCGACGGCGAATATGTCGCCCACGAGAAGCGCGCGATCAAGCACGACCCCACGATCGTTGCGGATTTCGCGCCGTATCTCGCGAGCGGCTGCAAGATCGTCGGCTCGAGTTCAGATCCCGCGCTGCTGCAACGCTGCGAAGCCGCGATGCAGCAAGCCGTCGGCACGCAGGCAACCGCGGTCCGCTCGCAGACCTATTATCTCGACATCACCCCGCCCGGACACGACAAGGGCACGTTTGTGGATGCGATGGCCAAACGACTCGGAATTTCGACCGAAGCGGTCGCGACCGTTGGCGACATGCAGAACGATCTCGCCATGTTCAAAAAGAGCGGCATCTCAATCGCAATGGGCAACGCCACCGACGACGTCAGGAAGCAGGCGACGGATGTGACGGCGTCGAATGAAGACGAAGGTTTTGCCAAGGCGATCGACATGATTTTGAGAAATAATGCGGCGAGCTAGCCGATCCTTGCGGCTCGCCTCGGGACGCTGAAGCGGCTTATTTTGGCCGCTTCGGTTTGGCGCGTCGTTCAGCTCTTTCGGGCGCCTTGCGGCTCGCCGACGAACACGACCGGAGTTCCCTTTTTGATGCTGCTGGCCAGCAGCCCCGCGTCCCAGTTCGTCAGCCGAACGCACCCGTGAGATTCGGCCTTGCTGATTTTGGAGGGATCAGCGGTGCCGTGGATGCCGTATCCCTTCGCTGACAGCCCAATCCAGTACAATCCCACCGGGTTGTTCGGACCCGGTTTGATCGTGAAAGGTCTTTTCGATTTGACGCCTTTGAATTTGTAGTCCGGATTGTAGCGATAGGTCGGATTGCGATCGACCGAGACGACCTTGAAACTGCCAATCGGCGAAGGCTTCTCCTCGCTGCCGACGGTTGCCGGAAAGAAGGCAACCAGCGCGCCCGACGGGTCGAACGCCTCCACGGTCTGACGCGACGCATCGATTTCGATCCGATTGATCGTTGATTTGGTTGGCTTTTTGAGCACGCCGGCCACAAAAAGGGTTTCGCCGGCAGAATCGAATTTCTTTCCGGGATTGAGCGCCGACAGCAGCGCTTCGCTCATGTGAAACTTCTCGGCGATGGCTTCGCGCGGGCTGGTGTAATCGAGCGCCTTGAGAGTTTTCATATCCTCCATTTTCTTGGGAAGCTTTCTCAGAAAAGGTCCCCTCACGTCGTTTTCAGAGATCGTGTACTCGGTAATCGCAGGATCGTTGCTTGTGCTCATTAGTGCCGTCCAGATTTCCGGCGTGAGCGCCTTGTCGGCCGCCAAGCTCTTCGCCTTGGCAAAGGCGCGCAGGGCTTTTTGGGCATTTTCACCGAGCTTGCCGTCGATTTCCCCTGGCGAGAATTGCGCCCGGTCGAGCAGGACCTGAGCCTTTACGACCGCCGCATCAATCTTGTCCTCGGGCGCAGGCCTGGTCGGAAAGCCAGCGTTGTTAACTGCCGTCGCATCGAGCCTGGCTGCCGCCGCCGGAAATACCAGCCAGCCCAGTATGATGGCCGCAACGGACGAGCGGATCATCCGGCAACCCTCCAGCCAAAACCTGCAACAACAATAAAATTCCGCCCGGCAAGTTCCGTGCGTGGGAATCGAGGCCGGATGCCACGGGCGCCCGCCAGTCCTCCCCGGCAAACGCCGCGACCAGGCTTTCGGGCGATTGGTTGAGATCTAATTACGCCGAGCGCTGCATCGCCGGCTTTTCGACCGGCTTTTTGGCGTCGCTCAGATTGTGCGCGGTATTGACCAGCGCAATATGCGTCAGCGCTTGCGGGAAATTGCCGGTCTGGCGTCCCGCGCCGGGATCGAATTCCTCGGCCAACAGTCCGAGATCGTTGGCCACCGCGACGACGCGATCGAACAACACCTGGGCCTTGGCAACCTCGCCTGCGAGCACATAGGCGTCGGCAAGCCACAGGCTGCAGGCAAGAAACGCGCCTTCGACCGGCTGCTCCTCGGGCGAGGCCTCGCGGGGATCGTGCCGCAGCACAAAACCATCTCGCATCATATATTTCTCGATCGCCGCGACGGTGCCGCGAACGCGCGGGTCCGAGGCCGAAAGGAATCCCACCGCCGGCAGCAGCAGGACGCTGGCATCGAGCATCTGCGAACCGTAGGATTCAACGAAAGCATTCTGCCTGGAATCGAAGCCGTTTTCGCAGACATCGCGACAAATCTCATCGCGCAATCTCCGCCAGCGATCGAGCGGTGCGTCAAGTCCGAATCTTTCGGCGCTTTTGATGCCGCGGTCGAACGCCACCCAGGTCATGACCTTGGACGAGACATAGCGCTTGCCCTCGCCGCGGCGTTCCCAGATGCCGTGATCCGGCTGGTCCCATATTTCAGCCAGATGTTCGATCACCGCGCGTTCCAGTGCCCAGGTTTCGTCGTCAAGTTTCAGCTCGGCCATGCGGGCCTGGTGAAACGCATCGATCAGTTCGCCGTAGACATCGAGCTGCAGCTGGGCATGTGCGGCATTGCCGACCCGAACCGGCTGCGCGCTTTCGTAGCCCGCCAACCAGCCGACCTCCCATTCTGACAGGCGCCGCTGGCCCATGATGCCGTACATGATCTGCATATTCGCAGGCGAGCCGGCCGCGGCACGCAGCAGCCAATTGTGCCAGGCGGAGGCTTCCTCGGTATAACCGGAGTTCATTAGCGCCAACAGCGTAAAGGTGGCGTCGCGCACCCAGCAAAAGCGATAGTCCCAGTTGCGCGCGCCGCCCAACTTTTCCGGCAGCGAGGTCGTCGGTGCAGCCACGATGCCGCCGGTCGGGGCATAGGTCAGCGCCTTCAGCGTGATCAGCGATCGCATCACCAGGTCGTGACTGTCGCCTTCATAGGTGCAGCGGCTACTCCATTCAGTCCAATAATCTTCGGTATCCCGCAAGGCCTGCGCCGGGTTGATCGGCTCCGGCAGCGGCAGATGCGAAGGCCCATAGGTGAGCACAAAGGGTATGGTCTCGCCTTCGTTCACCTCGAAATCGGCAACCGTGGTCAAATCCTCGCCGCGGGTTTCCACCGGCGTCCGCAGCACCGTCATGTCCTGCCCCGCAATCGCCAGCAGTGCGCCATCCTCGGTTCGCCTGACCCAGGGAATGTCGACGCCGAAATCGAAGCGGATCACGAGCTGCATGTGCAGCTTCACCTTGCCCGAGACGCCCCGCACCAGCCGCACCACGTCGGAGGCCTCCCCGCGCGGCGGCATGAAATCGATCAGCGCGACGACGCCGTTTTCGGTTTCAAACCGCGTCTCCAGGATCAGCGTGTTGTCCCAGTAGCGGCGGGAGGATCTTTTGATCTCGTCGGCGGGCGCGATCAGCCAGCGGCCGTTCCTGTTCGTGCCCAGCAAGGCTGCGAAACAGGCATCGGAATCAAAGGCGGGCCAGCACAGCCAGTCGATCGATCCATCACGGCCGACCAGTGCCGCGGTCTCGCAATCGCCGATCAGCCCATAGTCTTCAATTCTGCAGGACACTCTGCCTCTACCCGTTGAAAATGCCTGCCCCTCAATTCGTCCCCCTCAATTCGTCTTGCGCGTGCGCTCTCCTGTTGCAGCCTTGAGCGCGCCGACATCGATCGCGTCTGCGATTTCGTCAACGGCGAGCGGCAACCGCTGTCGCCAGTTCGCATGCTCGTTGACGGTGCCGGGGATATTGGGCTGCTCGACCACGCCGAGCAGGTCCTCCAGTGATATCGCGAGCAGCCGGGATTTGGTCCGCGACAGAAAGCTCACGACCGCGTTGAGATCATGGCGCTCGATGCCGTGATGCCGCAACACGTCGTTCAGCATGGTCAGCGCATGCCAGCGCGCATCGTCGCTTTCGCCGGGATTGATCCCAAGTGTCCGTTTCAGCTTCAGATCGGCGAACGAGCGCCAGCCGGCATAGCTCGAAAGATCGTGAGTATTGAAGGTGACGAGCGCATTTGCAGCGTAATGATCGAGGCCGCGGAAGCGACCATGATCGTCACGCTCGAACATCATCACCAGATAGGACCAGATGCCCCAATCGGCCATCTGCTCGCGAAAGCCTTGCGGCACGGTGCCCAGGTCTTCGCCGATCACGATGCAGCGATGCGCCACGCTTTCCTGCGCGGTCACGGCGAGCAGCGCCTCGAACGGCATCTGCACATAGACGCCGCTATCGGGGGCAAAGCCGTGCGGCACCAGATAAAGCCGCTTCAAACCCAGCACGTGATCGAGCCGGATCGCGCCGGCGTGGCGCATCGAAGCCTGCAGCATCTGGCGAAACGGCTCAAAGTATCGCACTCCAAGGCCGGCCGCATTGAATCCCGCAAGACCCCAGTTCTGGCCGAGCGTATTCAACGGATCCGGCGGCGCGCCGACGGCAAGATGGCGCGAGATTGCCGCCTGCTCGTTCCAGGCGTCGAATCCATCGCATTGCACCCCCACCGCGACATCGAGATACAGGCCGACCTTCATGCCGAGACGATCAGCAAGCTCCTTGCACGACCGCAATTGCTGGTCGGCGGTCCATTGTACGAATTCCACGAACTCGACCTCGCGCTTGTCGGGGCCGGCGCGCAATTTGGCACATTGATCGTCATCCGGGCGTCGCCATTCCTCCGGCCATTCCCACCACGGCTTGTTGAAACGGTGCCGCAGCACTTCAAAGCAGGCGAAACGCGACAGCAAGGAGGCGCGCTCGTCTCGGAATTTCGCAAAATCCTCCTTGCGAACGGATTTCGCCTCGGCGCAAAATTTCTTGAACGCCGATCGCAGCCCGCGCCATTTCAATTCGGCAACAGCGACATAGTCCACAGCGGGACTCTGCCGCAGCCTTGGCGTCGTTTCGTCGGCCTCGGAAAAAGCCGCGATGGAAAATTCAGGGATTTTCGCGACGTCGATATAGAGCCCATTCAGGAACAGCCGGCTGTTCGGCGAATAGGGGCTGCAATCGCCGGGCCGGTCATCGAACAGCACATGCAGCGGGTTCAAACCGACGCCATCGGCTCCCAAGGCATTGGCAAGCTCGATCAGCCCTTCCAGGTCGGTAAAATCGCCCATGCCCCAGTTGCGTACCGAGCGAACGCCGTAGAGCTGCACCGCCAATATCCAGCGGCGGTCGAAATCGCCGTAAAAGGCCCGCCGCGGTGCAACGATCAGGGGGACCTCCTCCGAACCGGAGGAATCGGCCAAATGCAGCCGGTAAGTTCCGACCGGCAGATCCTGCGGCCAGGCGATGAAGGGATCATGGCTCTCGCCGTCAGCGATAACCTTAAGATTGGCCACAATTTTCCATCGCAATGGGAACGTGACAGCTTGCGCCAGATCGGTTCGTGCGGTCTCGCCGCAGCGGATCACTACCGGACTGCCGATCAGGCGGTACGGTGCCAAGGCCGGCAAAGCGTCAACAATGATCTTCAGCGCGGCCTCGCCGGTCACACGATGGTGACCCTGGCCGTCGATAAATTCGGTCTGAATACCTAGATTCTCAGCTTGGGTAAAAAGGTTCATTCGGCACGCGGCTTGCAGGCAAGAGGTGGGGAGGCGTCGTGAAATTGTCCAAGTATGATAAGGAGATAGAAGGTATTCAGCGCTCTATCCTCCCCATCCTTCACCGGGAACCAATGCCCGTGAGCGGCTTTGTATATAAGTCGGGAACGCCGTTCCGCAGCCGGGACGTCGTTTCCATGTCAGTGGCGGCATCACCGTGAACAAAACAACTCAAACTGTCGAGAGTGCCGGCGGCACTTTCCATATCGAGGATGTTTATCCGCTGATTGACGGCGGCCGCTTCCCGGTCAAGCGAATCGTCGGCGAGCCCGTCGAGATTTGGGCGGATATCTATCGTGACGGGCACGATATCACCGCCGCAGCCGTGATCTGGCGCCATGAGCGCGAGCGCGAATGGCACCGTGAGGCGATGACCCATCACGGCGACGACCGCTGGCGGGGGTCATTCGTGCCCGAACAGGCGGGCCATTACATCTATGCGATCGAGGCCTGGACCGATGAATTCGCCACCTGGCGCCGCGGAGTAGAACTGAAACAGAAGGCCGGCGCCGATGTCTCGCTGGATGCCGTCGAAGGCGCCGCCATGCTGACCAAGGCCAAGGGCGGCGGACACGGCGCGACCGCGGCGATCTCCAGGCAATGCGAAGAATATCTGCAGACCGGCGACACCGAGGCGTTGCTGACGCCGGAATTGCACGACGCCATGGCCGAAAGCCAGTTGCCGCACGATTTGACGCGATCGCAGCCGTTTCCTTTCGTTGCCGACCGGCCGAGGGCGCGGAACGGCGCCTGGTATGAAATGGTACCACGCAGCCAGGGCACGATTCCCGGCCAGCACGGCACGTTCAAGGATTGCATCGCGCGGCTCGCCGATGTCGGCGCGATGGGTTTTGATGTGATCTATTTCACGCCGATCCACCCGATTGGAAAGACCAATCGCAAGGGCCGCAACAATGCGGTGACGGCGGCGGACGGCGATCCCGGCAGCCCCTACGCGATCGGCGGAGCCGAGGGCGGTCACGACGCGGTGCATCCGGAATTGGGTACGCTGGAGGATTTCCGCGAGTTCGTGGCGGCCTGCCAGTCGCTCGACATGGAAGTCGCGCTCGACTTCGCCGTGCAGTGCTCGCCCGATCATCCCTGGCTGAAGCAACATCCGCAATGGTTTAAGCGCAGGCCGGACGGCTCGATGCGCTATGCGGAAAATCCGCCGAAAAAATACGAAGATATCGTCAATCCCGATTTCTCATCCGAAGATGCCGGCGCGCTGTGGAATGCGCTGCACGACGTGGTGCTGTTCTGGATTGATCAGGGCGTGAAGATCTTCCGGGTCGACAATCCCCACACCAAACCCTTCCGGTTTTGGGAGTGGCTAATCCGCGAAGTGCAGCTTCGGCATCCGGATGTGATCTTCCTTGCGGAAGCCTTCACGCGGCCAAAGTTGATGAAAGGCCTCGCCAAGCTCGGCTTCACCCAGTCTTACACCTACTTCACCTGGCGCACCCAGAAATGGGAGATCGAGCAATATCTCAACGAGCTCATCCGTTATCCCGAGCGGGACTTCTATCGCCCCAATTTCTTCGTCAATACGCCTGATATCCTGCCCTATCATCTGCAGGGCGGCGAACCCTGGATGTTCAAATCCCGCGTCGCGCTGGCTGCAACGCTTTCGAGCAGTTATGGCATCTATAATGGCTTCGAATTGCTCGAACACGAGCCGATTCCGGGCCGCGAGGAATATCTGGATTCCGAGAAATACCAGATCAAGGTCCGCGATTGGAACAAGCCCGGCAACATCAAGCCGTATATCGGCGACCTCAACCGCATCCGCCGTGCCAACACGGCGCTGCAGCAGACCAGCAATTTGCGATTCATCGCCGTGGAGGACGGCAATGTCACTGCATTCGTCAAGGAGTCCGTCGACCAGACCAATACCGTGGTGGTGGCTATCGCGCTATCGCGCGACACGCACGAATTCTGGCTGCATCTTGGCGATGTCCAGGTCGGCACGGACGGCGAACGGCGCCCAGTGGCGGCCGTGGAAAACCTGATCACCGGCGAGCGATCGCCGGTGGAATGGGGCGGCATCCGCCTGCGCATCGATCCGATGCACGATCCCGCCTTGCTCTTCCGCTGCCTGGCGTAACAGAGTAGCCCCATGAACGTGATGTCATCGATCGATGCCAAGGAATTGCCGGTCACCCAGATCGGCGATGAGCTGTGGTACAAGGACGCCATCATCTATCAGCTCCACGTCAAGGCCTTTGCCGACAGCAATAATGACGGTATCGGCGATTTCGCCGGGCTCACGGAAAAGCTCGGCTATCTGCAGGACCTCGGCGTCACCGCGCTGTGGCTATTGCCGTTCTATCCCTCGCCCGGCCGTGACGACGGCTACGACATCGCCGATTACGGCGATATCAATCCGGATTTCGGGACGCTGAAGGATTTCAAGCGCTTCATCCAGGAAGCCAAGAAGCGCGGCCTGAAGGTCATCACCGAGCTCGTCATCAACCATACGTCCGATCAGCACGACTGGTTCAAGCGCGCCCGCCGCAGCGACCCGAAGTCGAGTGCGCGCAACTGGTACGTCTGGAGTGACACCGACCAGAAATATCTGGGCACCCGGATCATCTTCACCGACACCGAAAAATCGAACTGGACCTGGGATCCGGAGGCCGGCCAGTTCTACTGGCACCGTTTCTTCTCGCACCAGCCGGACCTGAATTTCGACAATCCGCGCGTGGTCAGGGCGATCGTCCAGGTCATGAAGCGCTGGCTCGACGCCGGCGTCGACGGTTTCCGTCTCGACGCCATCCCCTATCTGTGCGAGCGCGATGGCACCAACAACGAAAATCTCCCCGAGACCCACGCCGTCATCAAGAAGCTGCGCAGCGAGCTCGATGCCTATGCCAAGGGCAAGGTACTATTGGCCGAGGCCAACCAATGGCCGGAGGACGTTCAGGAATATTTCGGCCAGGGCGACGAATGCCACATGGCGTACCATTTCCCGCTGATGCCACGCATCTACATGGCGATCGCGCAGGAAGACCGCTTTCCGATCACCGACATCCTGCGCCAGACGCCCGACATTCCCGCCAATTGCCAGTGGGCGCTGTTCCTGCGCAACCATGACGAACTGACGCTGGAAATGGTCACAGACGTCGAACGCGATTATCTGTGGTCGACCTACGCCAATGACCCACGCGCCCGCATCAATGTCGGCATTCGTCGCCGCCTCGCGCCATTGATGGACAACGACCGGCGCAAGATCGAATTGATGAATTCGCTGCTGCTGTCGTTTCCGGGCACGCCGATCATCTATTACGGCGACGAGATCGGCATGGGCGACAACATCTATCTCGGCGACCGCAACGGCGTGCGCACGCCGATGCAGTGGACGCCGGACCGCAACGGCGGCTTCTCCCGCTCCGATCCGGCACGGCTGTATGCACCGACCATCATGGACCCCGTCTATGGCTATGAGGCGGTCAATGTCGAGGCGCAGTCGCGCAGCCTCTCGTCGCTGTTAAGCGCGACCAAGCGGCTGATCTCGGTGCGCAAATCAACGCTGGCGTTCGGCCGCGGCACCATGTCGTTCATCCGCCCGGCCAATCGGGCGGTGCTTGCCCATATCAGGCAAACTCAGGACGAGGTCATTCTCTGCGTCGCCAATCTGTCGCGCTCCGCGCAGGCGACCGAACTCGACCTCTCCCCCTTCAAGGGGCGCATTCCCTTGGAGATGCTTGGCCGCACACGTTTTCCCACGATCGGCGAACTGCCCTACATGATCACGCTCGCGCCCTACGGCTTCTACTGGTTCCAGCTCCAGGAGCCGGACAAGTCGGAGCCGGTCGTACCGCACGCTGTGCCGGAGTTCGAGACCCTGGTGGTGCCGCTCAATTCGACCTGGGTGTCGCTCGCCCGCACCCGCGGCGTGTTCGAGCGCGACGTCTTGCCTGGGCATCTGGCGCGTACGCGCTGGTATCCGGAGCGCTCGCCGGCCAATATCCATCCGACGCTGACCTCCGCGATCCCGTTTTGCGATATCGGCGACAACCGGCCCTACCTCACGTTTTTCGAAGCGACGCAGCGGGGCGTCACCCAGCGTTATGTGTTGCCGATGCAGATCGAGTGGGTGCGCTTCGATCGCGAGCGCTATAACCCGCGCGCGTTCGCCGCGGTGCGTCAGGGCGCGCGCGAAGGAACGCTGCTGGACGTCGCAACCGATCACATCTTCATCGCGCTTTTATTGCGCAATCTGCGCGAGGTCCTGACCGTCGAAGAAAACGGCTTGCGCCTCGAATTCAGGCCTACCAGCAAATTTTCCGACCGACCGATCCGGCAGCCCGAGCGTATCCGTGCGGTCGAAACCGAACAGTCCAACAGCACGGCGCTGGTGGATAACGACTACGTGGTCAAGATTTACCGCAAGCTTGAAAGTGGCACCAATCCCGAGATCGAAATGGGCTGGTTCCTCACCGAGGTTGCAGGCTTTGCCAATACGCCGGCGCTGCTCGGCAGCGTCGAGTTCGTCGAGGGCAACCAACGTAGCGCGATCGGGATCGTGCACGCTTTTGTCGAAAACCAGGGCGACGGCTGGACGGTGACCGCGGCCTATCTGGATCGCTTTTCCGACGAGCAGCGGTTGTTGCCGGCGTCCGAGCATCCCGGCAAGAGCGAAGAACTGAACCCTTATTTGCGTTACATGTCGCAAACCGGACGGCGGGTCGGCGAGATGCATGCCGCACTCGCCTCAAACTCCGCACTCCCCGACTTTGCGCCCGAACCGACCCGGCCTGAAGACGTCCAGCGCTGGATCGCCGAGGTCATGGTCCGGGCGGAGCGGGTTTTCGAGGCGCTGAAGCAGCGCCGCGACGGCATCAGGGAAGCCGATCGCGCACTGGTCGACGAGATGCTGGCGCAACGCGCAGGCCTGGAAGCTCGCCTGAGTGCGCTATTGCCACGTAACATCGAGAGCCTGAACATCCGCCATCATGGCGACTTCCATCTCGGGCAGATGTTGATCGTCAAAGACGACATCTGCATCATCGATTTCGAGGGCGAGCCTCGCCGCCCGCTTGCCGAGCGGCGGCGCAAGGCGCCGGCGGCGCGCGATGTCGCGGGCCTGATCCGGTCGATCGACTATTCGGTGACCGCCGCGCTGGAACGCGCGCTGAAAGTCTCGCCTGACGAGCACGGCAAGCTCGCCAGGGCGCTGGCGCATTGGCGCGATGGTTCTGCCGACGCCTTCCTCGCCGGCTATCACGAGGCGATGACAAATCAACGGCTCTGGCCGGCAGATCCGCGTGCTGCCACCGACCTCTTGAATTTCTTCCTGCTGGAAAAGGCCTTCTACGAGATCGAATATGAGCTGGCCCATCGGCCCGATTGGCTGCGCGTGCCATTGATGGGCATGCTTCGAATTCTCTCCGAACCAGTGAATGAGGCCTCATGACCAAACTGCCTGCCGAGGCCTACGCGATCATCGAGGGCCGCCACTCCGACCCCTTCCGCTATCTCGGCCTTCACACCGAAGGCGATAAAAGCGTGGTGCGCGCCTTTCTGCCGCAAGCCTCCAATGTGGAAGCGATCGGCGAACATGGCGAGACCGCGAAGCTCGCGCGCATTCACGACGCCGGGCTGTTCGCAGGCTCCCTGCCGAACGGCTCGAAGCGCTATCAATTGCGGGCCCGCTTCGGCGACAAGGTCGTCGATCTCGATGATCCCTACCGCTTCCCCCCGGTTTTGAGCGATTTCGATCTCTATCTCCTGGGTGAGGGCACCCACCAGCGTCTTTACGACAAGCTTGGTGCGCACCCGATGACGCTCGATGGCGTCGACGGTGTCGCCTTCGTCGTGCTCGCGCCGAACGCGCGGCGGGTCAGCGTGGTCGGCGATTTCAATTTCTGGGACGCGCGGCGCCATCCGATGCGCGTGCGCGGCGTCGGCTACTGGGAATTGTTCATCCCGCACGCCCGGCCGGGCGACCACTATAAATTCGATATCATCGGCCCCAACGGCCAGCATTTGCCGCTGAAGTCCGATCCGATGGCGTTTGCCACGGAAATGCGCCCCAAGACCGCGTCGATCGTGCTCGACGAGACGACGATCCCGCATCCGCAGCCGGCGCCTTCGGGCGTCAACGCGCTGAGCGCGCCGGTTTCGATCTACGAGGTTCATCTCGGCTCGTGGCGGCGCAAGGACCACAACGAATGGTTGACCTATCGCGATCTTGCCGAGCAGCTTCCGGCCTACGCGCGCGATCTCGGCTTTACCCATCTTGAGTTTCTCCCGGTCAGTGAGCATCCTTTCGACGGCTCGTGGGGCTATCAGCCGACCGGCTTGTATGCACCGACCAGCCGGTTCGGCTCGCCTGCCGATTTTGCGGCGCTGATCGACGCCTGCCACCGCGAGGGCCTCGGCGTGATGCTCGACTGGGTGCCGGGACATTTTCCCGACGATCCGCACGGCCTCGGCCATTTCGATGGCACCGCACTTTACGAGCACGCCAATCCCCTGCAGGGCCGCCATCTCGACTGGGGCACCCTGATCTATAATTACGGGCGCACCGAAATCGTGAATTTCCTGGTGTCGAACGCGCTGTTCTGGCTCGAGCGTTATGGCATCGACGGTTTGCGGGTCGATGCGGTCGCTTCCATGCTCTATCTCGATTACAGCCGGCCCGCGGGCGGATGGATCCCGAACAAATATGGCGGCCGGGAAAATCTTGAAGCGATCGATTTCCTGCGCCGCTTCAATACCGAAGTGTTTGCCCATTTCCCGCAGGCGACCACGGCCGCGGAAGAATCCACCGCATGGCCGCAGGTGTCGCGACCAGTCGACTTTGGCGGGCTCGGTTTCGGCTATAAATGGAACATGGGCTGGATGCATGACACGCTGAACTACATCAGCAAGGATCCGATCCACCGCAAATATCACCACGGCGATATTCTGTTCGGCCTGCACTATGCGTTCTCCGAGAATTTCATCCTGCCGCTGTCGCATGACGAGGTCGTCCACGGCAAACGCTCGATCCTCGGGCGCATGCCGGGCGACGACTGGCAGCGTTTTGCAAATTTGCGCGCCTATTACAGCTTCATGTTCGGCCATCCCGGCAAGAAGCTGATGTTCATGGGCGGCGAGTTCGGCCAGGAACGCGAATGGAACCACGATCATTCGCTGGACTGGCACCTACTAGAGCAGAAGAAATATGCCGGCGTGCACTCGCTCGTGCGCGACCTCAACCGCCTCTACCGCACCCTGCCCGCGTTGCACGAGCGGGATTGCGACCCGGCCGGTTTTGACTGGATCGTCAGCGAGGATGCCGATCGCAACGTGTTCGCCTGGATGCGCAAGGGCAACGATGCTCGCGCGCGCTGCCTGGTCGTCGTGAATTTCTCGCCCAACGTATATTACAATTACCGTGTCCGCGTGCCGTTTGCCGGCAAGTGGCACGAGGTGCTCAATTCGGACTCCGCGCATTATGGCGGCAGCAACGTCGGCAATGTCGGCGAAGTCCAGACACACGAGGGCTTGATACCCGAACTCAATTTGACCATCCCGCCGCTGGCTGCGATTTTTCTCGTACCGGAAAGCTAATGCATGCGTTTGTCTGCCGGAACCTTCGCGCGCCTCGGTGCAAGCTGGGACGGCCGGGGCACCAACTTTGCGTTGTTCTCCGCCAACGCGCAGAAGGTCGAGCTTTGCCTGTTCGACGGCCAGGGCCGGCGCGAGCTCGAGCGCATCGAACTTCCCGAGCGCAGCGAGGACATCTGGCACGGCTACCTCAATGACGTTTCGCCCGGGCAGCTCTATGGCTACCGCGTTTACGGCCCTTATGAGCCCGAGCACGGCCACCGCTTCAATGCCAACAAGCTCTTGCTCGATCCTTACGCCAAGCGGCTCGCCGGGCGGCTGGTCTGGAGCGACGCACATTTCGCTTACCGCACCGGCAGCGCGCGCGAAGATCTATCGTTCGACCGCCGCGACAATGCGCGCGGCATGCCGAAGGCGGTCGTGGTCGACGAAACCTTCAACTGGGGCCGGCGCGAGATACGCCCCTCCATCCCCTGGGAAGACACCATCATCTACGAGGCGCATGTCAAAGGCCTGACCCAGACGCGCGAGGATGTGCCGCCGAACCTGCGCGGTACCTATGGCGGCCTGTCTTCTCCGGCGATGATCGAGCATCTCAAGCGGCTCGGCGTCACCGCCATCGAACTACTGCCGATCCATGGGCTGATCGATGATCGGGCGCTGGTCGAAAAGAAGCTCTCGAACTATTGGGGCTACAACACGCTCTCATTCTTTGCGCCCGAGCCGCGTTACGCGCAAGATAACCCGCTCGATTCCTTTCGCACCACGGTGGCGCGGCTGCACGACGCCGGCATCGAGGTGATGCTTGACGTGGTCTACAACCACACCGCCGAAGGCAATCATCTGGGCCCGACGCTGTCGTTCCGCGGCATCGACAACGCCTCGTACTACTGGCTGAACCGGGAGAACCCGCGCTATTATGACGATTTCACCGGCTGCGGCTCTTCGGTCAATCTAACCCATCCGCGCGTGCTGCAGATGGTCATGGATTCGCTGCGCTACTGGGTTGAGGTCTGCCACGTCGACGGCTTCCGCTTCGACCTCGCGACCACGTTGGCGCGCGAGCCGAACGGCTTCGATCGCAATGCCGCCTTCTTGACCGCGGTGCGACAGGACCCGGTGCTGGCGTCGGTAAAACTCGTCGCCGAGCCCTGGGACCTCGGGCTCGGCGGCTATCAAGTCGGCGCGTTTCCCTCGCAATGGTCGGAGTGGAACGATCGCTACCGTACCGCGATGCGGCGCTACTGGAGCGGCGAAGGCAGCCTGATCGGCGAAGTGTCGAGCCGCATGACCGCCTCCTCCGATCTGTTCCACCATGACGGCCGCGCGCCGCGTGCCAGTGTCAACCACATCACCGTCCATGACGGTTTTACGCTCGCCGACTTGTTCAGCTACAACGAGAAGCACAATGAGGCCAATGGCGAAGGCAATCGCGACGGCGCCAGCGACAATCACAGCAACAATTGCGGCCATGAGGGGCCGACCGACGATCCCAATGTCGTTGCGCTGCGACGTCAACTGCGAAGAAATCAGCTTGCGTGTCTGTTGCTGGCGCAGGGCACGCCGCTGATCCTGGCCGGCGACGAGGTCGGCAACAGCCAAAGAGGCAACAACAACGCCTATTGCCAGGACAACGACGTCGGCTGGATCGGCTGGGAGAATCTCGGCAAAGAGGGCGAGGACCTCGTCGCCTTTATCGGCCACTTGACCGAATTGCGCCGGCGGTTTGGGCAAATTCGCACCCATCACTGGCTCGACGGGCGCCGCACCGATGGCTCCTATGGCGTGTTGTGGCTGACGCCCGCGGCCGAGGAAATGAAGGAATCCGACTGGAATTTTCCGGAAGGCCGGTTTCTCTCTTATGTGCTGGGCCCGGTGGAACCAGGACAGCCGCCGATCTTTATCGTGCTTAATGCGGCGCCTGAGGAGATTGCGTTCAAACTGCCCGTCATGAACGACTACAAGAGCTGGCAGCTGGTTCTCTACACGGCCGACGCCAAGCAGACGACGGCGGATTTTGCCGCTGGAGCGGGCGCCAAGGCACCTCCCCGCTCGGTGCTTGCCTTTGCGGGTTCGGCATGAATAAGCGACAGTTCGGTGCGCGGCCGACGACAGACGGCACGTCGTTCCACCTTTGGGCGCCGGCAGCAAAGCGCGTGGAGCTGTTGCTGCACGAACCTCAAGCAATGCAGCGCGGCGACGAAGGCTGGTTTTCCGCCAACATCGCCGGCGTGAAGGCCGGCACGCGCTACAAATTCCGGATCGATGACGAGATCGACGTGCCCGATCCGGCCTCGGCGTTTCAGCCCGAAGATGTTTCCGGTCCGAGCGAGGTGATCGATCACGCAAGCTACCCATGGCGCGCCGGGGATTGGCGCGGACGGCCCTGGGAGGAAACCGTGCTGATCGAAACTCATGTTGGAACGTTCACGCCGGGGGGTACTTACCGTGAGATGATCGAACAGCTCGATCATCTCGTGCAAACCGGGATCACGGCGCTTGAACTGATGCCGCTTGCGGATTTCGCAGGCAAGCGCGGCTGGGGTTATGACGGCGTGTTGTGGTACGCACCCGACAGCGCCTATGGCCGCCCCGACGATCTCAAGGCCATGATCGACGAAGCGCATCTGCGCGGGCTGATGGTGTTCCTCGATGTGGTCTATAATCACTTCGGACCCGAAGGAAATTATCTCGGCCGCTACGCGCCAAAGTTCTTCACCGAAGCCCACACGCCGTGGGGCAGCGCGATCGACTACCGCGTGCCGCAGGTGCGCGCCTTCGCCATCGAGAACGCGCTTTCGTGGTTGGGCGATTATCGCTTCGACGGGCTGCGCCTCGATGCCGTCAATACCATCGTCGAAGTGGGCGAAGTTCCGATCCTGCACGACTTGAGTGCGGCGGTCGGCCGGCTTGCCGCGGAAACCGGGCGGCACATTCATCTGGTGCTCGAAAACGGCGACAACCACGCGAGCCTGCTCAATCCCGCGCAGGAACCGCCGCGCGGCAAATATCGCGGCCAATGGAACGACGACTATCACCATGTTTGGCATGTGATGCTGACCGGTGAAGCCCAGGGCTATTACGGCGACTATCAGCGTTCGCCGCGTGGCGACCTTGCACGCGCGCTTGCCTCGGGCTTTGTCTATCAAGGCGAAGTCTCGGCTTTTTGGGGCGGCAAACGGCGCGGCGAGCCCAGCGGCGGGCTGCCGCCGTCAGCCTTCGTCAATTTCCTGCAAAACCACGACCAGATTGGTAACCGCGCGTTTGGCGACCGGCTCGAGAGCATCGCCGATCCAAAACGGATCGAAGCCGCACTCGCGCTCACCTTGCTGGCGCCGATGACGCCGATGTTGTTCATGGGCGAAGAATGGGGATCGAAAGCGCCGTTTCCTTTCTTTTGTGATTTCCAGGGCGATCTCGCCAACGCCGTCCGCAACGGACGACGCCGCGAATACGGCTGGGCCTACGCCAAATATGGCGACGGAGTGCCCGATCCGCTTGCAGCAGCGACATTTAAGTCGGCCGTTCTCGATTGGCAAACCTGCAAGACAGCGGCGGGCGAGACGCGGCTGGCGCTGGTGCGGGAGCTTCTTGCGATCCGTCAACGCGAGATCGCATCGCGGTCAGCGGGCGCAGCCTTTGGCGATGCGCACGCCAACGACAACGGCTTGCTCACCGCAAGCTGGCGCATGGGCGATGGCGCGATGCTGCTCCTTACAGCCAATCTCTCGGCAAGTGAGCTTGCCAGCACATCAACGCACGCGACCGGCATGCCGATCTGGGGCGGCGAGGCCGGCGACCTGCTCCCGCCCTGGTCGGTGTTCTGGCGCATCGGAGGCTAACGATGCCTCCGGCCATCCCGATTTCGACCTATCGGCTGCAACTGACCGCGGATTTCGATTTCGACAAGGCCGCCAAAATCGTTCCCTATCTGCAGGCGCTCGGCATCACGCATCTCTATGCCTCGCCGTTCATGAAGGCGCGCAAGGGCTCTACCCACGGCTATGACATCGTCGATCACGGCAGGCTGAATCCCGAACTCGGCGGCGACGCCGGCTTCGAACGATTGAGCCAGGCGCTCAAACAGCATGATCTCGGCCTGATCCTCGACTTCGTGCCCAATCATGTCGGCGTGCATTTCGCCGATAATCCATGGTGGCTGGACGTGCTGGAATGGGGTCCGGCCTCGCCGCATGCCGTCGCGTTCGATATCGACTGGGATCAACTCCCCTACCGGACGCGAGGCGGCGTACTGCTTCCGATCATCGGTTCGTCTTATGGTGAGGCGCTGGAGCGGGGCGAGATCGAGCTTCGCTACGATGCCGACGAAGGCAGCTTCTCCGCCTGGTATTTTGAACATCGGTTGCCGATCGCGCCGGAGCGCTACGGCGAGATATTGCGGGTGATCGTGCGGGAATCCGGAGCAGAGGCCGGCGAAGCCGGCAAACGCACGCTCGAGCTCGCGGCGCGCTACAAGGGATTGCGCCACCCCAATCGCGAGGAAGCGCCTCAGTTCAAGGCCGCGTTAAGAGCCATCGCGGGAAGCAGTGAGGTCATCGCACGCGGACTTTCCGCCTATCGCGCGGGGCCGGATCGCTTCGCGTCGACCCTCGCGCTGCACCACCTCCTGGAACGCCAGCACTACAGGCTCGGCCATTGGCGGCTCGCCTCCAGCGACATCAACTACCGCCGCTTCTTCGACATCAATACGCTCGCAGGTTTGCGGGTCGAGGACGCCGGCACGTTCGCGGCCATCCATCGGATGGTCAAGAGACTGATCGAAGAAGGCAAGCTGCAGGGGCTGCGGCTCGATCACATCGATGGCCTGCGCGACCCCGCGCAATATTTCGTCAGGCTCCGCCGGCTGATCCGCGACGCGCGGGGAGAGGATGCCGGACCGTTCTACCTGGTGATCGAGAAAATTCTGGGCGAGCACGAGAAGCTGCACGCCTTCGCCGGCATTCACGGCACCACCGGCTATGAGTGGATGAACGCGATCGTCCAGGTCTTGCTCGACGGAAGCGGTCTCGATCAACTTGACGAGGTGTGGCGGCAAATCAGCAATCGGGCGCCCCGGCTCGCGCCTGTCTTGCTGGAAGCCAAGCGCAGGGTGCTCGAGACCTTGCTAACCAGCGAGTTCACGGTGTTGTCGCGGCTGCTTGCACGCATCGCCGCCGGACAATATACCACCCGCGATTATTCAGCCGACAGCCTGCGGCAGGCACTCGAGCTCTATGTGCTGCATTTTCCGGTTTACCGTACCTACCTTACTTCGGCGGGTCCGAGCGCGCATGACCGCGCGCTGATATCAGAGACGATCGAGCGGGCGCGCGCAAACTGGTTCGCCGCTGACGATGGCATTTTCGAATTCCTGCGTGACACCCTGACCATGGATCTGATCAAGCCTGGACGGCCGCAGCACGGCAAGCCGCGCGTGCGCCGCTTTGCGCTGAAGGTGCAGCAGTTCACCGGTCCGCTGACGGCGAAGTCGCTCGAGGATACCGCGTTCTATCGCTATCACCGTCTGCTGGCCCTAAACGAGGTCGGCGGCGATCCCTCCGCCAAAGCGCTTTCCGTCGACGTGTTTCATCAGATGATGCGAGCGCGCGCCAAGGAATGGCCGCACGGCATGACGTCGACCGCGACGCATGACACCAAGCGCGGGGAAGACGCCCGCGCACGGCTGATCGCGCTCACGGAAATCCCCGGCGAATGGACCAGCGCGGTCGCGCGATGGAAACTCCTGAACGCGCCCCATCTCGTCATCGAGGGCAACATGCGCGCGCCGTCGGCAACGGCGGAATATATGCTGTATCAGGCGTTGCTTGGTGCCTGGCCGCCAGGCGAGCGCGACAATTCTTTCGTTGAACGGATGCAGGCCTATGCACTGAAGGCCGCGCGCGAGGGCAAGCAGGAGACAAGCTGGCTCAATCCTCACAAAACCTATGAGGCGGGTCTGAAAAAATTCATCGCGCGAATCCTGGATCGTGCGGCCTCCGCCGAGTTTCTGGATTCGCTTGAAACGTTTGGCCGGCGCTTGCAGCTCCTGGGTGCGCTCAATTCGCTCAGCCAAACCACGCTGAAAGCGACTGTTCCGGGCGTTCCCGATTTCTATCAAGGCACCGAGTTCTGGGACTTGTCGCTGGTCGATCCGGACAACCGCCGGCCGGTCGATTTTGCGGAACGCGCGGAAGTACTCGCCCGAATTCGCGAACGCGATTGGCAAGGCCTCGCACGAAACTGGACCAACGGTCATCTGAAGCTGGCCTGGAGCAGGCATCTCCTGAAGCTGCGGAGCGAACTTGCCGAGGTCTTTACCCATGGCGATTATCTGCCGTTGCAAGTCAGCGGGCCACATCGCGACCACATCATTGCCTTTGCGAGACGCCACGGCGGCGAGGCTGCGATCACCGTTGTTGCAAAATCGTTCGCGCCGTTCACGGAAAGCGGCCGAGCCTGGCCGCGCGCCGAACTGTTCGATGCGGCGGTCGATGCAAGGGGCTATTCCGTGAAAGGCTTTGCCGAGGCCGATGCGACGCAGCTGCGTCTCTCCGATCTCTTCAGACATCTGCCGGCGGCGGTTTTGAAGGCGAGCTTCGTGGGCGCTGCGAAGCCGGCGAGAAAGCGCCTTCGCGCCTGAGACTGTCGGAAACGCGGCAGGCGGGCTCACGTCAATCACGCTTGGTCAACAGCAGCTTGCCGCGGTTCTTGATCGCAACTTGAGCCACCTCCGCAAAGCGCTGCAACAGCCATGGCAGCGTGACCTCAAGCCGGACGTGATCGTCGGCGACATCAAGATGGCCTGCGGCCGCCTGCCCGAGCGCACGCACGCGGAAATCCATGCGATTGTCTTCCCATCGTTCCTCGTCGACCTTGAGCACGGGAATGCTGGTGGCGGCACGCGTCAATCCCGCCTTGAGGCGCCGCGTTGCTTCCTCGCGGCCGAGGCTATGCGGAATGGAAACGACGAGCGGCGCAGACATCTCACGAGTCCTCTGTTCGATCTAACTGCATGTAAGCGCGCATCATTTGAAAAGAAGAAGCGACTTGGTCATCGCAATGCAACGCATGGAACTTTCGATATTCCTGCAAGTTTGCTCAGCCGGTGGCACGGCTACAAGCGCCCTCATGGACGGGCTGAGGAGGTTAAATGTCAATCGGCACGATCA
>VAZG01000365.1 GCA_005885285.1 Alphaproteobacteria bacterium
GACAGCGAGCATTCAAGCCGGGTGTCGGCGCTCGACCGCTCGTTACGCTCGCGCAACCGGCTATTGGAGGTGCGCAACTACGACGACCATTGGTGTGACGCGATCGAGCGCGAGACCGCTGAGCTTGCGGTGGCCGTCGCCGCCACCCGCGGTCAGACCGCGACAAGACTGGCAGCGATGCTGCGCGCGCGGCGCGATGCCTCCGCCTTCCCTTCCGCCGAGATCATGCTCAACGGCTGGATGGAGAACGCGCTGTTGACCGAGCCTGCCACAGCGGTAGAGGACCGTTACCGGCAGATCCTGCGCGATGGCCGCCCGCGCGATGCCATGGCAGGGCGTACGCTCGATGGCCCGCATCTCACCGATCTGCAAGTGATCTACGCGCCCAAGAACATGCCGGCTCGCGACGCCTCGACCGGCGAACAGAAGGCCCTGCTGATCGGATTGGTGCTGGCGCATGCCGCGCTGGTTGCGGAGATGACCGGCATCACACCGCTGCTTTTGCTCGACGAAGTCGTCGCGCATCTTGATCCGAACAGACGCAAGGCACTATTGGAAGAACTGGCGAAACTCGGCGCACAGGTCTGGCTGACCGGCGCCGATCCGACGGCGTTTGCCGAGATCGGCCTGTCGGGTGATATCTTCGATGTCGATTCCGGGCGGATTGCAAGGCGTGGATAAGCTCACTGCGACGCACTCGCTGCCGGCCCGGCTGTCCCGCCCAGAATCCGGTCGATGATGGACTGGACCAGGAATACCGATCCCTTTTCGGTCAGATGCACCTGATCGGTTGCGGAAATGTCGCTCGCACGCTCGCCGATGCGCGTCAGACAGCCATCGGCGTTGCACATGACGTCCCATACCGAAATGAATTCGGCGCCTGACGGCAGGACCCTGTCGCGCAACGGCGCGCCGGACCCGTCGGCTTCCGCGCGACCGGACCGCTCCGGGATCAGTCGATGATGCAGCATGAAGTAGCGAAGCACCTCGTTCGGTAATCCGCGCTTCCACCACGGCACCGAACCCAGCACAATGACGCGGGCGCCGGTCTCCTTCTTCAGCGCCGCCACGGTCCCAGCCACGCCATCGAGATAGCGGTCCCAGGTCGAGTGCAGCAGCACGATATCGGGCTTGAGCGCGCGGGCGAGCGACAAGACCTTATCGTTGATCGCGCGGCAATTCGGCGCTCCCGCCACATCGGTATCGAGCGCCGGGACGCAGGAACTCGAGGTGAACTGGGCGATGCCGAAGCCGCGGCTTTCCTGGGCCTTGCGCAAGCCGGGCATCAGGGCACCTGCGGTCGAATCGCCCCAGAGGAGGAGCAGAGGACGCCGGCCCTGATCGACGCAATCATCGGCAAACGAGGTTTCACGGCTAGGATCGATCAGGCATTCATGGACACGCCATTTCGAGGATTGCGTCACAACCTCGGTCATGCCGCGGATTTCGCCCGGCAGGCGGAAATCGAAGCCGCTGTTTTCGACGACAACAACGCCCGCCACCGCTACCAGCGCCATGCCGGCGCATAGACCGAGCAACCGGACCGGGCTCGGGCGGCCGAACCGAAACGGGATTTCGACCAGGCGATAGGTGGCCCAGGCGAGCGCAAAGCTCAATCCTACGATCAACCCGCGCTCAAGCAGCGTCAGCGGCGCGAATTTGATGAGCGCGAAAAAGACAAGTAGCGGCCAGTGCCAGAGATAAAGCGGATAGCTGATCAAGCCGATCCCGACCATCGCCGGATTTGCGAGCACATGGCGGCAGCCCCAGGCATTCGGCGCGGACACCAGCAGCGCGCCGCCTAAAACCGGCAAGATCGCCCACCAACCCGGAAATGCACTGTTGGTATCGAGCACGGCGGCGGCAATGGCGACCAACAGGATGCCGATGCCGGCGCGAAGGTTGCTCGCGATCGCGCTCTGGCCGAGCCTGATCCAACCGCAGGCGAGGGCGGCGCCCGCGAGCAATTCCCAGGCCCGGGTGAACGGCAGATAGAAGGTCGCGACCGGGTTTGCGCCTATCAAGGCCACGTTGAGCGCAAACGACGCGAGCCCGATGACGCAGGCCACCGCAAGCAGGCTCAGCCGCAACCGCGCGGCGAGCATCAGGATCAGCGGCCAAAACAGGTAAAACTGCTCCTCGATGCCGAGCGACCACAGGTGCAGCAGCGGCTTTTTGGCGGCTTCGACATCGAAATAGCCCGATTGCAGCAATAGCGCGATGTTGGCAAAGAACGCGGCGCTGGCAAACACGTCGGTGCTCAGTTGCGCATAGGCTGCGGGCAGCATCCACAGCCAGCCCAGCACCAAGACCACGCAGAGCACCACAAGCAGCGCCGGAAAGATGCGCCGGATGCGCCTGTTGTAAAAGCCAGCCAGGCTGAAGCGCTGGCGGCCGAGCCCGCGCGCGATGATGCCGGTGATCAGAAAACCCGAAATGACAAAGAAGATGTCGACGCCGATAAAACCGCCCGGCATGGCCTGCGGGAACGCGTGATACAGCACCACCAGCATCACGGCGACGGCGCGCAGACCGTCAATATCCGGCCGATATCGATCTGGAGACGAAGACAGCACCGGCCAATCCATAAAACGCGCGATAAACCGCAATCGGCCTTCTCTAGCAGGTCCGCAGGCCTCTGCCATTCACGGTCAAATCATGATCGCGAGAATCCGGTTTTTGGAGCCCGAAATCAAACGTTCGAATCACGCTTTTTCGAGGTCCCGAAGCAGGCGCTTGCGCACCTTGAAAAACAGTCGAAAAACCCCATTTATTCAACAGTTTGTTGGGGGAGACTTTGCGCTAGGCGCGCCCGGTCTTTCATGGCAGAAATAGCGTAATCAGCCCTCATCTTGCGCTGCTGATTCGGGACATCCTCGAAGGCCTCATACATGACAGAACCTGCCCGGCAATCGATCTCCGGCTCAGAGCATTCCATCCCCGTTGAATACGGCGCGGAATCGATCCGGGTGTTGAAGGGCCTCGATGCCGTGCGCAAGCGGCCGGGCATGTACATCGGCGACACTGATGACGGTTCCGGCCTGCATCACATGGTCTACGAGGTCGTCGACAACGCGATCGACGAGGCGCTCGCCGGCCACGCCACCCTGGTCGAAGTCATCCTCAACGCCGACAATTCCGTCACGGTGCGCGACGACGGTCGCGGCATACCTGTCGACATCCACAAGGGCGAAGGCATTTCGGCTGCCGAGGTCATCATGACCCAGCTGCATGCCGGCGGTAAATTCGACCAGAACTCCTACAAGGTTTCGGGCGGCCTGCACGGCGTCGGCGTCTCGGTGGTCAACGCGCTGTCCAGCAAGCTGCAACTCAAAGTCTGGCGCGACGGCAAGGAGCATTTCATCGAATTCGCCCACGGCGATGCGGTGGCGCCGCTGAAAGTGGTCGGCGAGGCCAAGGGCAAGCGCGGCACCGAGGTGACCTTCCAGGCCTCGACCCAGACCTTCACCAACGTCGAATATGATTTTGCGACGCTGGAGCATCGCCTGCGCGAGCTCGCGTTCTTGAATTCCGGCGTCAATATCGTGCTCTCCGACATGCGCCACGCGGTCGAGAAGCGCGAGGAGATGCGCTATGTCGGCGGCGTCGAGGAGTTCGTGAAGTATCTCGACCGCAACAAGAAGGCGATGGTACCCGCGCCGATCATGGTGCGGTCGGAGGCGAACGGCATCGGCGTCGAGGCGGCGCTTTGGTGGAACGACAGCTATCATGAGAACGTGCTGTGCTTCACCAACAATATCCCGCAGCGCGACGGCGGCACGCATCTGGCCGGTTTCCGCGGCGCGCTGACCCGTCAGGTCAACGGCTATGCCGAGGCCAACGCGAAAAAAGAGAAGATCGCACTGACCGGCGACGATTGCCGCGAAGGCCTCACCGCCGTGCTTTCGGTGAAAGTGCCCGATCCGAAATTTTCGTCGCAGACCAAAGACAAGCTGGTGTCCTCGGAAGTGCGCCCGGTGGTCGAGAACGTTATCAACGAGGCGCTCGCCGCATGGTTCGAGGAACATCCGGCCGAGGCCAAGGTCATCGTCGGCAAGGTGATCCAGGCAGCCGCCGCGCGCGAGGCCGCGCGGAAGGCACGCGAACTGACACGAAAGAATCCGCTTAGCGTTTCCTCGCTGCCCGGCAAACTCGCCGATTGCCAGGAAAAGGACCCCGCCAAATCGGAACTGTTCATCGTCGAGGGTGACAGCGCCGGCGGCAGCGCCAAAATGGGCCGCAACCGCGAATTCCAGGCCGTGCTGCCGCTGCGCGGCAAGATCCTCAATGTCGAACGCGTGCGCACCGACAAGATGCTGTCCAGCGAACAGATCGGCACGCTGATCACCGCCCTCGGCACCGGCATCAGCGACGATTTCAGCATCGACAAGCTGCGCTATCACAAGATCATCGTGATGACCGACGCCGATGTCGACGGCGCTCATATCCGCACGCTGCTTTTGACCTTCTTCTACCGGCAGATGCGCGAGATCATCGATCGCGGCCACCTCTATATCGCGCAGCCGCCGCTCTACAAGGTGACGCGCGGCAAGGCCGAGCAGTATTTGAAGGACGAGCGCGCGCTCGAAGATTTTTTGATCTCGACCGGGCTCGAGGATTGCGTTTTCAAGTCGGCTTCTGGCGCGGAACGCGCAGGCCGGGACCTCCGATCGCTGGTGGAAGACGCGCGGGTCATCCGCGGCATCCTGCACAATCTGCACAGTCGCTATAACCGCAAGGCGGTCGAGCAGGCGGCGATCGCCGGCGTGCTGAACCCGAAGTACATCGCCGACGTCGACACCGCCACTGCCGCCGCCAATTATATCGCCAGGCGCCTCGATGCGATGGCGGACGAAGTCGAGCGCGGCTGGACCGGACGGTTCACCGAAGGCGAGGGTTTCTTCTTTGAGCGTACCGTCCGCGGCGTCAAGGATGTCGCCGTCATCGACGACGCCCTGCTCGGCTCGGCCGACGCACGCAAGCTTGATGAGTACGCGGTAAAGCTGCAGGATGCCTATCCGAGTCCGGGACTGCTGCGCCGCAAGGATGCCGAGACCGCCATTCATGGCCCGGTCGGCCTGTTCGAAGCGGTGACCGACGCCGGCCGCAAGGGCGTGGCGCAGCAGCGCTATAAAGGCCTCGGCGAGATGAACCCGGAGCAGCTCTGGCAAACCACGCTCGACACCGAGGCCCGCACTCTGTTGCAGGTGAAGGTCAAGGAGGTCGACGAGGCCGACGACATCTTCACCAAGCTGATGGGCGACGTGGTCGAGCCGCGTCGCGAATTCATCCAGGAGAATTCGCTCAGCGCCAATGTGGATGTGTAAAGACGATACTGAACGCTTTTAGATTGCCTGTGCCGGTTTATGCCCGGAAGTTCGTGTCAGAGGCAGCCTGCAAATGGACCACGAATTTCGCAAACGCGGCGCTGTTGCGCCGCCCATCCAATACATCGTTGAGGGCGGTCACCGGTTAGGCGGCGCGATCGAACCGTCCGGCAACAAGAACGCGGCGTTGCCGATCATCGCGGCGGCGCTATTGACCGAGCATCCGGTCACACTGGAAAACGTGCCGCGCATCCGCGACACCGAAACGCTGGTGGAGCTGATCCGCTCGGTCGGCGCCGCCGCGGAATGGCGAAGCGGCAACAAGCTCGCCATCCATGCCAAGGAAATCCGTGCCGCCGACCTCGATCCGGTATTGTGCGCACGGATCCGCGCCTCGATCCTGCTCGCGGGACCGCTGCTCGCCCGCTGCGGCGAGGTCTCGCTGCCGCCGCCCGGCGGCGACGTGATCGGCCGACGGCGGCTCGATACCCATTTCCTCGCCTTCGGACAGTTAGGCGCCACCGTCACAGCGACCGACCGGCTCGAGTTTCGCTGCGCGCGCCTGAAGGGCGCGGACGTGTTCCTGGACGAGCCGAGCGTGACGGCCACCGAAAACGCGCTGATCGCAGCGGTGACTGCGCACGGCACCACCCACTTGCGCAATGCTGCATCCGAACCGCACGTGCAGGATCTCGCGCATTTCCTGACCCGCCTCGGCGCGCGCATCGAAGGCATCGGCACCAACACGATGGTGGTGCACGGGCCGGCCGCGCTCGGTGCCGCGAGCTACTCCATTCAACCCGACCACATCGAGGTCGGTTCGCTGATCGGGCTTGCCGCGGTGACGCGTTCTCCTCTGCGCATCATGCGCGCCGGCGTGGAGCATCTGCGCTCGATCCGGATGGGCTTCGAACGGCTTGGCATCGTCTGTGAGGTCAAGGGCGACGACCTCATCGTGCCGTCCAGCCAGACCCTGAAGATCCGCGACGATTTCGGCGGCCATGTGCCGAAGCTGGAAGATCAGCCGTGGCCGGCTTTCCCGGCCGATCTGATGTCGATCGCGATCGTGACCGCGACCCAGTGCGACGGCGTGATCCTGATGTTCGAAAAGATGTTCGAGTCGCGGATGTTCTTCGTCGACAAGCTGATTTCGATGGGCGCCCGCATCGTGCTGTGCGATCCGCATCGCGCGATCGTGGCGGGGCCGAGCCGGCTGCGTGGTGCACCGATGACGTCGCCCGACATCCGCGCCGGAATGGCGATGCTGCTGGCGGCGGCTTGCGCCGAGGGTACCTCGACCATCAACAACGCCGACCAGATCGAGCGCGGCTATGAGCGCATCGAGGAGCGGCTCAACGCGCTTGGTGCTAGGATCACGCGGGTGCCGGCCCGCACCGGATAGCGGATCAACCCCGCGACGGATGCGGCGCGGCGCGCTGCGGCACGAAGACAGTCAGGTACCCAGCGTTTGCGAAAACAGGATCGCGGTCCAGTAAACATTTCAATTCTCGGTGAGGCGACCGTGTGCACGGAAATCGAGCCGGCCTGCCAGTACCAAACGCCAAGCGAAGCCATCAGGCAGGCCAACAGGACCAGCAATCCCCCGGGATATCCAACACCCAGCGCCGGTCCGCGAAATCCGCCATCGTCGTGCCGGCGGTCGTGGTCGCAACAATGACAACCCAATACAGCAGCGGATGGACTCGCGTGTCGGCGATCTGGGCGGCGACGGCGGCTGCGAAAATACCTACAAACATCGTACTTGAGAGCGCGTAGCCCCAGTTCAGTGTCATCGAGACGGATCGCCGCCGGTTTCTCCAAGGGTCGTCGCGATAATCTTGATCACCCAAAAGCCGAGTGTGACTGCGGGAACCTTGCTCATGCCATCATTTGCCTGCATCGGCCTCTTCCAGGTTGTTGCAACGGACGGCAATTGCCGGTGCACTTGGCGGTTCCGCTGCATTGCCAGTGTCTGTCCATGACCAGTCGAATCGAGGAAGCGTCGATTACCGCAAGGGTGTCGGGCAATCACCTCACACTCGAGTTAGCCGAGACCCTCAAGCTGGCGGCGCCGATCGCGCTGACACAGCTTGGGCAGATTGCGATGATGTCGACCGACCTCGCCTTTATCGGGCGCCTCGGCGATGACGCCGTCGCAGCGGCGGCGTTGGCGGGCACGGTCTATTTCGTCAGCTTCACCTTTGGGATGGGATTGATGTCGGCGGTTGCCCCGCTGGCCGCGCAGGCTTTCGGCGGGCGCGATCCGCATCTGATCCGGCGCGCGCTGCGCACCGGCCTGTGGGCCGCGCCGCTGATCGCGCTGCCGATCATGGCGTTTCCGCTGCGGGGCGAGCAGATCCTGCTGGCGCTGGGCCAGGCGAGCGTGCCGGCGCGGCTGGCGCAGCAATATCTGTTTGGCCTCGCTTGGGGCGTGATGCCTGCATTGTGGTTCCTGGCGATCCGCGGCTTCATGAGCGCGATCCATCGTCCGCAACCGATCTTGTGGATCACGCTCGCCGCCATCCCGGCGAATGCGCTGTTGGCTTATCTGTTGATTTACGGCGAATGGGGCCTACCGCGGCTGGAACTATTCGGCGCCGGGCTTGCTACCACGATCGTCAATTTCGGGACGTTTGTCGCGAGCCTCTGGTTTGCCACAAGCCGCCGGCCGTTCCGCAAGTATCACGTGCTCGGGCACGTCTGGCGCATCGACTGGGCGCTGATGCGCCAATTGCTCACCATCGGCGCGCCGATCTCGGTCGCGTTCCTGTTGGAGTATGGACTGTTTTCCGCAGCGGCGCTCTTGATGGGGCTGATCAGCACGGCCGCGCTTGCCGCCCACCAGGTCGCGTTGCAGGTCACCGCCATCCTGTTCATGGTGCCGTTCGGAATATCGCTGGCGGCAACGGTGCGGGTCGGACATGCGGTCGGCCGCAACGATGCCAAAGCGGTGAAGCGCGCAGGGCTTGTTGCGACGCTGCTCGGAATTGTGCTGGCATCGGTGCTGACACTCGCTGTGGTCGTCGCCCGATTTGCCATCGCGCGGGCTTTCTTCGGCGAAACATCCGGCGACGCGGGCGCTGCCGTCGAACTGGCCGCAACACTGCTTATGGTTGGCGCGACGTTCTTTGTCACCGACGCCGTGCAAACCATCGTTGTCGGATCGCTTCGTGGCATGAACGACACACGGATACCGCTGTTGTTCGCCGCGATCGGCTATTGGATGATCGGATTTCCCTGCGCCTACGCCCTCGCATTCTCGGCGCGGTTCGGTGCCGTCGGGGTCTGGATCGGATTGTCCTGCGGCACCGCGGTCTACGCAGTCCTTCTGATCTTGCGGTTTCGGCTGCTGGTAGGCAGGCTGGAGCATGGTGAAAGTCCGCGAAGTCCCGCCCACGGTTGATTCCGGCCAGCTTTTGGCCGGCGCCCAGTTCGTCGATGCCTTCAGCCTTGAGATTGGGCCTACCTCGCAATCATCCTGCCGTTTCATCGCCTGATCGTACCCGCCATGCTGCGGCAAGTCGCGGCAGTGCGTACTCCTATTCGACGTTAGCCGCGGTCTATTCCGCTGCGCCGGTCGCTGCTGGTGGCGTCTCCGTCCATTCAGCGACGCAACGCTCGAGGTCCTTCAAATTCTGCCGCATCTGCTCCAGCGAAAACCCAAGGGCGAAAAATCGCTCCGCGACATCGCCGGGCCGGCCGCGGATCAGACCCTCGCTGCGCAGCGCCGCGACTTCGGCCGCATAGAACTGCAGCGCCGTATCGATTGGCGAGGTCGGCGCACAAGTGGCGCGGGTTCGCAATGCCGCCGCCATCGAGCGCAGATAGGTCACGATCGCACCGCTGACTTTAGCGAGCGGTGCGGCCAGCCTACCTTGCAAATCGGACGGCAACGGCGCGGCGCTGGCCCGCCCGATCATCACGAGGTCGTGGCGCAGCCGCAATATCGTCCGCAGCAACGGACCGGTATCCGGCCCTGACGACATATGAGCCCCGCGCTCGCGCTCCGCTTCCGTGCCAAGCGCATTCAACTCGACCAGCGCCTTGCCGATGCCATCCTGAAGCCGATGCAAGGCATCGCTGTCGAGGTCGCGCGTCAGGCTCGTCAATAATTCGCCGAATGCGGCTGCGATCAGGTCCAGCGTCCGCGCGGCGCTGATGCGGATCTGGTTGTGCGCCCGCGACGGCAGCACGAAGAAAGATACCAGGAGCCCGGTGAGCGCCCCTACGGTCACCTCCATGACGCGATCGATCGCGGATTCGAGCGGATCGACATGGCTAAACGTCGGGACGAGCAGTACGATCACCGCGGTCACCGTGGCTGCACTGAGGGTGGGATTGATGGCGGCGATCAAAGCCAACGGCGCTACCGCCAGCACCAGCAACGCCAGCAGCCCGGCTTCGCTGGAATGCGGAATCAATACCGCGATGGCGCCGCCATAAACCGCGCCGCCCACCGTCCCGAACATGTAGTCGCGAGTCGCCTTCAGCGACCGGCCCACGCTCATCTGGGTTACGATCAGGGAGGTCAATACCGCCCAGAGCGGCAGCCTCAGATGAAGTGCCGTCGCGACCGTGAAGGCGGCGGCGGCCGCCACGGTAACCCGCAACGCCAAGGCCAGTTGTGCCTTCCGGGACCGGATCAGCTTGGACAGCAGCTTTAGCCATGCGCTCATGCGCCCGTTCCGAAATGTTGCAGATCAAGACCCTTGCACAAGCCCCTTATAGACGACATCGGGCATGGCTGCTGCCCGCAATGCGCAGACAGCTTGAAACCGGGAATCAGCCCGCCTACCCTGCGCGACAACGATTTTGAGGAAACGCCATGGCCCATGAAACCGAAACGCTCGCCGGCTATGTCGCCGAACTGAAATTCGAGGACATCCCGAGGGAAGTGTTGGAGCGCGCCAAGGTCTTGACGCTCGATTTTCTCGGCAGCGCGATCCGCGCGCGGCGCGACGCGGAATCGACGCCATCGCTTCTGAAGATGCTCGAATCCCTGGCGCTGGACGGCAACGGCTACTCCACCGTATTCGGCGACAGCAAAACCTGGACGCCGGCGATCGCAGCCCTGCTCAACGGCGCGCTCGGCCATTCGCTTGATTTCGACGATACGCATGCCGATTCCTCGCTGCATCCGAGCGCGCCGGTGGTACCGGCAGCGTTCGCGGTCGGCGAAATGGCAGGCCGCTCCGGCCGCGACGTGCTGACCGCGATCGTCGCCGGTTATGAGGTGTGCTGCCGGCTCGGCAACGCGCTCGATCCCACCTCGCATTATGCCCGCGGCTTTCACCCGACCGCGACCGCAGGCACCTATGGCGCCGCGGCGGCGGCGGCAAAGTTGTTCGGACTGTCGAAAGGGCAGATCGTCGCGGCGTTTGGCGTCTCCGGCAGCCAGGCCGCGGGCTCGCTGCAGTTTTTGGTGAACGGAGCCTGGAACAAGCGCTATCAGGTTGGCGCCGCCGCCATGAACGGGGTGATCGCGGCGACGCTGGCGCGCAATGATTTTGTCGGCGCCACGGAAGCGGTCGAGGGCAAGCACGGCCTGTTGGTCGGCTATAGCGACAACCCCCATCCCGACAAGGCCGTCAAAGGGCTCGGCAACAGCTACGAGACCATGAAGATCGGCGTCAAACCCTATCCGAGCTGCCGCTACACCCATGCCGCGCTGGATGCCATCATCGCCATGCGGCGGGAGCACAATCTGACGCCGGCCCAGGTCAAGCGCGTCGAGGTCGGCCTGCACCGCAACGGTATCACGCTCACCGGCGATGCCGCCACCAAGCGGCATCCGACCTCGATCGTCGGCGGCCAGTTCTCGATGTACTTCACTGGTGCGGTGGCGCTCGATCAGGGCCGCTTCGGCTGGGACGATTACGACCGGCTCGGCGATGCCACGGTCGATGCGCTCGCGGAAAAATTCGACGTGGTGCAGGACGATCGGCTGGAGGTCGGTCGTCTGCATCCGTTCGGCGCCCGCGTCTCGATCACGACCGAGGACGGCGTGCATGAGCGGCTCTATGCCGACCCCTCCGGCGAGCCCAATTCGTTTCCGGACGCGCAGGCGATGGCGCAAAAATTCCTGACGCTGGCCCGCCCGGTGCTGAACGGCCGCGCTGATCAGCTTGCGGATGCAATCCTCTCGCTTGAACGATTTGATCGCGTCGAGAAGGCGACACAGTTGGGGCGCCAATAGCGCGGCTCCTCGCAATGACACCAAAATACGATCCCGCGGCGCGGATCGCGCCCGAGTTGTGCTGAAGCCATTTTCGCCCCGTGAAATCAGAGGGCGTGGGGAATGCCGGGCGGCCAATGCGCCCGCAGCCTCGCACGCAAACAAAAAAGCGCACGAGCGTCGTCACCACGGTCGCACCGGAATCACCCGGCATTCCCGCACGCGATGGTGTTAACGGCTTATAACGCGCTCTCCCCGGCGACGAATTCGTCTTGTCACCGTCATTGGCGGATTAAGGTTTTGCCGGGCCCGGTCGGGCTCGCTTAACCTCCGCCAACTTGACACCAGCAACGGGTGCCAGGACCACACGGTTTTGCCGTCCGCTTCAGCGCCGTTCGTCTGGCGCGCTCTTGATCGCTCACAGGCCAAAG
>VAZG01000603.1 GCA_005885285.1 Alphaproteobacteria bacterium
AACCTGACCGGCGACGGCACCGGGCTCGACATGGTGACGATGCCGCAGCCGATGCGCGAGCAGGTCCCGACCTCGAATTTCTTCCAGCGCGCAGGCTACGAGCGCAATCCGGTGGCGATCCGCAACAACACCGTGGCGAAACTGCTGGCGGTGACCGACGCGCGGATGGATTCTAACAGCAATCTCCCGGGCGCGAAGGAACTGGCCGCGGCGTTTTAGGTCCATCGTCGTCCCGGCGAAAGCCGGGACCCATACGCCGCGGCTTATCAACAGGGCAATCGGGTTGCCACCGTTTGCAACAACGGATGCCAGTGGTTATGGGCCCCGGCTTTCGCCGGGGCGACGTCAGAGAGTTTGATGCCGCTCACCGCGGCCCGAACATGAACCTGCCGTCGCCCTCGAGGTAGGGGCCGGTCCGCATATAGAGCTGTCCGTTCTGGCCGATGAAGAACAACGTGCCCTTCGGCACTTTTTTCGCGCCCTTCAGCAGGAGGCCGGCATTGCTGGTGCCCATCTTGTAGGAATAGGTCTTGCCCTCCTTGTCGTAGCCGTAACCCATGTCCGGCGTCAGCACCCAGGGCGTCGGTGCGAGGGTCTGCGCAAAGGCGGACGTCGTCAGCGCGCCGAGCGCGGCTGCGATCAAAAGGGTCTTTGTCGAAAATCTCGTCATCGTTCATTCTCCCCGGCAACCAATCATCGTTGAACCCATCTTGAACAAATCACGAACGCCATTGTCCCGTCAATATGACGAGACCGTTGGCCGCAGCGCGTCCAAGCTGACTTCAGACTTTGTGATTTCCCGCATCGCTCCTGGCGACTATGTTCCGGTTCCGGTCTAGAACCGATGTTTATAAGATACGTCATAGGGGCGATTCGGATGAACCACGTCATGAAAATTTGTTTGGGCATCGCGTTGTGGTGTGTGACGCTGGTTTCCGTAGCCCGTGCCGACGAATTCAAGCTTTCAAACAACCAGAGAATTTCCTGCAGCCGCGGCCTTTCCGCCGGCAAGCTCAACACCGCGACCTGCAAGTCCTACGCTTATCTCTTCAACGTCAAGACCTCGGAATATTTCCGCTGCCAGGTCACGCTGGCGCTGACGCGGGACAACAAGGAAGTGATCAACGTCCAGACCGACGGCGGCTGCACCAAGAAGCCGCGCATCTTCGACACCGACTCGAATTATGCCTTCGACGCGACCGAAACCGAACCGCCCAACACCAATTCGTTCTTCGGTCCCGGCGGCTATTCGGTATGGGCCGCCGATACCACCGCGCAGAAAATCCGCGGCTGCATCACCATCTCCTCCGGCCTCGGCTCCGACATCTCCAAATGCCTCGACATGACATTTCAGTAGAGGGATGCAGCACGCCTTGCGGTGATTATCGATGGAACGGCTCAAGGGCAAGACAGCGCTGGTGGTCGGCGCCGGCTCGATCGGCCCCGGTTGGGGCAACGGCAAGGCGACCGCCGTGACCTTTGCGCGCGAGGGCGCGCAGGTGTTTTGCGTTGACCGGAACGCTGCTGCCGCGGAAGAAACCGCAAAAATCATCGCCTCCGAAGGCGGCAAGGCGACCGCATTCACCGCCGACGTTTCCCGCGCCGCCGATGTCGAGGCGATGGTTGAGGCATGCCTCAAGACTTACGGTCGTATCGACCTTGGTCACCTTCTTGCCGTCGATCTTCAAGATCGAAAGGCTGCCGTTCTTTTTATAGAAGAAAGCCTTCTTGTTGTTGGAGCCGCTCAGAATGGCCGAGACCGCCAGATCGCCCTTCGGTGACATCGCCATTCCCTCAGGGCCGTCGCCGACCACCACCTTGTCGATGACGCGCGGCGGGTTGGCCTCGAGATCGATCACGCTCACCGTATCGACGCTGCCGTCCGACGAGCCGGCGCCGCCATTGTCGTTGCTCAGCGCAAGCTTGCCGTTGGGCGTGACCACGACATTGTAGGGCCACAGGCCGGTCGGCAGATCTAGCTTGTTGTAGGTCACCTTGTCGCCGGCGATGTCGAGCACCGACACCTTATGCGCCGCGAATCGCACCGCCAGCGCCCGCTTGCCGTCCGGCGTGAACAGGACATGCGCGACGCTGTCGGGCATCGCGACGGTATCGGTGACCTTGACCTCGGTGCCGTTGAGCGACAGCACGCTGATCGAGTTGTCGCCGCGATTGGCGACCAGCGCCATCTTGCCGGACGGGCTGATGCTCAGGCCCGATGGCTGCTTGCCGACGGTGACGGTCGAAGCCAATTTGGGCGGGCTCGCCTTGAGATCGATGACATAGACTTTGTTGTCCGGCACCTGTTTCAGCGCGTCGCCGTCCTTCGTCACGTCGACCGAATCCGCCACCAGCGCAACCGAGCCGCTCGGATCGATATCGACATTGACCGGCGGTCCAACGATCGAATTCTTCAAGGGCAGGGTGGCGACGATCTTGGGACTTTCAGGATTGGCGAGATCCACGATCAGGACCGTGTCCTTGCCAGGCGCGGATAGGATGGTCTTGCCATCATCGTCCCACCAGACTTTCTCATCGTTGCCTACGATCATGAACGGCTTGGCAGATGCGAGATTGAGGGTGGAGCTGCAGATGAAAATGGCTGCTCCCAAGGATAATCCAACGGCACGACTGAAAGGCATTGTAGCGTTCTCCCGGATGTGACCGGCCTCTGATGGGGCGGTTTCGCGGGGCGGACACTACGCGGGGAACCGCATGGTTTCCAGTGCCCCGAAAGGGCCAAGAACGGCCTGTGGGCGGCCTCGAATGCTTGTTTGCCGCAACCCTGCCTTTGGCTATTGGAGGTTGACCTCAGCCCCCCGTCCGTCCAATTTCGCCGCACGTCTGGGGAGAATTTTAGATGATTCCTAAATTGATTTGCGCTGCCGCCGTCGCGGCGGTGGCTCTGTCGGCGCCTGCCGTGCACGCGCAACAATTCATCAACGTGCTCACCGGCGGAACGTCGGGCGTCTATTATCCGCTTGGGGTTGCGATCGGAAAAATCTACAGCGACAAGATTGCCAACGTTAAGACGCAGGTGCAGGCGACCAAGGCGTCGGTCGAGAATCTGGTCCTGCTGCAGCAGGGCCGCGGCGAGCTCGCCTTTGCGCTGGGCGATTCGCTCAAAGCGGCCTGGGAAGGCGACGAGGAGGCCGGCTTCAAGAAAAAGATGGACAAGCTGCGCACCATCGGTGCGATCTATCCGAACTACATCCAGATCGTTGCCACCGCCGACAGCGGCATCAAGACGCTCGCCGATCTCAAGGGCAAGAGCCTCTCGGTCGGCGCGCCGAAATCGGGAACCGAGCTCAACTCGCGCGCGATCCTTGGCGGGGCCGGCATGAGCTACAAGGACATCGGCAAGGTCGAATATCTGCCGTTCGCCGAATCCGTCGATCTCATGAAGAACCGCCAGTTGAACGCAACGCTGCAATCGGC
>VAZG01000366.1 GCA_005885285.1 Alphaproteobacteria bacterium
GTTCTGCATGTCCGGCGTCAGCAGGCACAGCGGCACCTGGCCTACCTCTTTCCAGGTGACGGAATCGCGATCGCCGAACATGGCGTCCGGCGACGTCAGCAGCCGATAGCTTTCGTTATAGAGCGGAATGGTGCGGACCTTGCCGATCGGCTCGTTCTCGATGTAGGTCAGCCCGGCGTCGACCTCGAGATTTTCAAAGAGCCCCAGCACCTCGGCCGAGGTGCAGGACACGACGCGAAAGCGCACGTCCGGATGACGCGCGCGAAACGGCGTCGTCAACGACGCCACCATGCCGAGCACGGTCGGGATCGCCGCGATCTTGATCTCGCCGGACAGCTTGTCCTTGAGGCTGTTGATCTCCTGGCGCATCGCGCGGGCGTCGCCGACGATGCGCCGTGCCCAGTCGAGCGCCCGCTCGCCCTCGGGCGTGAAGCCCTGGAAGCGCGAGCCACGCTGCACCAGCATCACGCCGAGAAATTCTTCGAGTTGTTTGAGGCTCGTCGACATCGTCGGTTGGGTGACGCCGCAAGCCTCGGCCGCCCGCCCGAAATGCCGCTCCTTGGCGAGCGCCAGCAGAAGTTCAAGCTTGTCGATCAAGAACAGAGACCTTTCGAGAACAGTTTAACCAGATGCTGGCAATTAACATGACCGCCGCCGTATCCATACGTCAAAACCGCCTCTCGACCCGAACGTCCGCGACGCGATTGCGACGCTGAAAACTATTTAGCCTCCCTCTACGATTGCCCTGAACACCCGCCGCACCTCGGCCTGCGTTTCCTTCACCCGTGCCTGCAAGGCCGAAAAGTCGGGTGCGTCGCCTGCCCGTGCCATTACCTGCAGCAAGTCTTCGCCCGCCGTCTCCGGCTTGAACCGGTCGCTGACGCAAAGCCGCAAGATTTGCGTCAGGTCGTGATAGAGCCGCGCCGCCGAGCGAAGCACCTCGGCCTCGGACTGCTCAAGCACGCCGAGCTTGGCCGCGTTGTCGAGCACCTCGAGCGTGCTGACGCTGAGAATGTCCGGCTTATCGGCGGCGTAAACCAACTGCAGATGCTGCGCGATGAAATCGATATCGATCAGACCGCCGGCGGCATATTTGAGGTCCCAGAGATCGTCCTCGCCCTTCTCCAGCGCAACCGCGCGTCGCATGTCCGCGACGTCGTTGGCGGTAGCCGCGCGGTCGCGCGGCCGGATCAATACGTCGCGAATAACGCTTTCGATCCGGGCGCGAAACTCCGGCGATGCCGAAATCACCCGCGCCCGCGTCAGCGCCATATGCTCCCAGGTCCATGCCTCGCGCTCCTGGTATTCGGCGAACGATTGGATGTGCGAGGCGACCGGTCCAGCCCGCCCCGAGGGGCGCAGCCGCATGTCAATCTCGTAGAGCACGCCGTAATTCGTCCGCGTCGTGAAAGCCGAAATCAGCCGCTGGGTCAGGCGGGCAAAATATTGCGCTCCGTGCAGCGAAGGCGTGCCATTGGAGTCGGGATATTCCGCATTAAAATCGTAAAGCAAGATCAAATCGAGATCGGAGGCCGCCGCCATTTCACGGCTGCCGAGCCTGCCCATCGCCAGGATCGCGGTCTGCTGCCCCCTGATATGGCCGTATTGGGCCGCAAACCGTCCGGTCACGAGGCCGTGCACGGTGTGGACGATGCCTTCGGCGACGTCGGCAAAGGCCGTGCCCGCCTGTTGCGCGGAGACGGTGCCCGACAGGATTCGCGTGCCGATCAGGAACAGGCTTTCCTGGCCGAACAGGCGCAGACGATCGAGGAACTCTTCGTAGGAATCCGCGTCCCGTAGCGTCATCGCAAGCCGCGCCGATAATTCGCGCTGATCCGGCATCGCGCCAAAGAAGCGCGGGTCGATCAACCCGTCCATCAACTGCGGCTGCCGCGCCAGCATGTCGCCAAGCCGCGGCGCGGCGCCGAGCACCAACGCCACCAGCGCAACGAGGTCGCGGTTCTGGCTGAGCAGCGTTATCAGCCGCCCGCCGCGTTGCAGCGCCTGCAGGAAGCGGTCAAATGCCGTCACGGCGCGATCTGGCTCCTCGGCGTCGGCGAGACCTTCGATCAGCGCCGGCACGAACTCGACAAAGGCGTTGCGCGTCGATTCCGTCCGGAACACGCGATAGTCGCCCGCCATCCATTGCCGTAGCGTCTGCGCCACCGCTACGGGGTTCTTGAACCCAAGCGTTGCGAGGCGTTCGAGCAGCCGTGGATCCTCGGGGCCCGCGCCGTAGTCGACATTGGGCAGTTTTGCCGTACCGGTCGGATCGTCCCCCTCAAACAGCTTTGCGTAATGCCCCTGCACGATGTTGAGATGAGCGAGCAAATCCCTGGCAAAGCCCGCGCGGTCCTCGTAACCGAAAAAGTTCGCGAAGCGCTCCACGCCCTCGCGGTCGTCGGGCAGCGAATGCGTCTGTTCGTCCGCGACCATCTGCAGCCGATGTTCGACCCGCCGCAGGAATTCGTAGGCCTTGGTGAGCTCGTCGCGCGCCTCGAATGTGATCCAGTTGCTCGACGCCAGCACGTTCAACGCTTCGAGCGTCGGCCGTACCCGCAATTCCGGATGCCTGCCGCCGGCAATCAATTGCTGGGTTTGCGCAAAAAACTCGATTTCGCGAATTCCCCCGCGCCCGACCTTGACGTTGTGGCCCTCGACTGAAATTTCGCTTTGGCCGCGAAAGATCTGCATCTGCCGCTTCATGTCGTGGACATCGGCAAGCGCCGCGAAATCCAGGTGCTTGCGCCAGACGAACGGCGCGATCTCCGCGACCATGGCCTCGCCCGCTCTGAAGTCGCCGGCGCAAGGCCGTGCCTTGATCATCGCGGCGCGTTCCCAGGTCCGCCCTTCCCGCTCGTAGTAATGCAGTGCGGAGTCAGTCGAGATCGCCACCTGCGTGGAAGCGGGATCCGGCCGCAGCCGCAGGTCAACCCGGAACACATAGCCGTCGCCGGTGCGCTGCTGCAACAGCCGCGACAGGCCCTGTGTGACGCGCACGAAGAACGGCTGCGGCTCGATGTCGCTTGCCAGCGTCGGCGCCGCTGCATCGAAGAACACGATGAGATCGATGTCGCTGGAATAATTGAGCTCGCCCGCGCCCATCTTGCCCATGGCGAGCACGAACAGCCCGCTATTCTCCTCGGGCCTTTCGGGGTTTGGAGGCGACAACCTTCCGCGCACAGTCTCTTGACGCAGCAGATAGCGCAGCGTCGCCTGCACCGAGGCGACCGCGAGATCGGTCAGTGCCGCCGTTACCCGCATCACCGGCCAGACCCCGCCGATGTCGCACAACGCGATCAGCAGCGCCGCCTCCGATTTCAGGCGGCGAAGCAGATGCATCAGCTCGCTTTCGCTGGACGCTGCGGACACCTCGCGCGAGGTATTTTCGAGCAGCGCCGCCAGATGCGCTTGCGGATCGCATTCGAGCAACCGGATCAGGCGCGCGGCGTCCGCGCGCATCAAGTCGAAGAGATAGGGCGAGAATTCGATAATTCCGAGCAGGATGGCCTTGGCGAAGCGGCGATCCAGGAGATCATCGAGCGCAGCCGCCTGCTCCGGCTCGAGCGCGCCGAGCCAATCGTTAAGTCGTTGTTCGGCTTTGTCGGAAGCGGCGACACGCGGTCCGTCCGCGAACAGCGCGGCCAGTGCGGTGGATTTGACATTCGCTTCCGCGTATCCCGGCGCGGATGAATTCATGCCACCTTCTGTGGCACATCCTGCGTTTGAGCCGCAAGCCTGTCACTGACGCCTTTCAGCGCCGGGATTGCCAAGGTCGCGGTCAGGCCCGGATTTGCATCGCCGAGCCGAAGCTCGCCGCCATGCAGCGTGGCTACGGCTGACGCCAGGCTCAGGCCGAGGCCGGAACCGGGCTGGGTGCGGCTTGCCTCCAGCCGCACGAATCGCTCCACCGCGTGCCTGCGGTCCGTCTCCGGAATTCCGGGTCCATGATCGGTGACGCTGAGCAGCACCTGGTTGCCGTCACGCCGGGCCTCAATCAGGATCTGCTTCGCATCCAGGCTGATGACCGCGCCTTGCGGCTGGGCCGGCGGAACAGGCTTGCCGTATTTGATCGCATTCTCGACCAGGTTTGCCAGCGCCTGGCTGATCAATTCGCGATTGCCGTGAACCGGCACCGGCGCGGTCTTGACGCGCAGGCTCATGCCGCCGTCTTCGGCGAGCGGCTCATACAGTTCATGAATGCCGTTGGCGACCTCGGCGGCGTCAAAGTCATCCATGTTGCCGCGCGCCTGCCCGGATTCGGCGCGCGCGATCATGAGTAGCGCATTGAAGGTACGGATCAGGCCGTCGGATTCCTCGATGGTCCGTTCCAAGGCCGCGCGGTATTCGCCCTCAGTCGCGGATTTTGCCAGCGCCTCTTCGGCGCGATTGCGCAACCGCGTCAGCGGTGTCTTCAGGTCGTGGGCAATATTGTCGGAAACTTCCTTTAAGCCCGTCATCAGGGCTTCGATCCGCTCCAGCATGGCGTTGAGGTTTCCCGCTAGGCGGTCAAGCTCGTCGCCGCTGCGCCCGACCGGCAGCCGCCCGCTCAGATCGCCGGCCATGATGCGCTGGGTAGTGCCGGTCATGGCATCGATCCGCCGCAGCACCCGCCGTGCGACAAAAATGCCGCCGCCGATCCCCAGGACGACGACCACCAGGATCGACCATTGCGCTGCTTTCGCGACGATGCCGAACAACCGCCGGCGTTCCTCCAGATCGCGCCCGATCAGAAGCCGGAACCCGCTGCTCAGCTGGGTGACGAGCACCAGCGCGCGATGGTCGGTATTGTCCTGATCGTCAAGCCGCCGATAGGCGGTCTCGGACCAGCCGATGGTGCCCATCACGCCTGGGGCTAGCGAGCCGACATTGCCGGCAACCGCCTGCCCGTTCGGCGTGGTCAGCAGATAGAGATTGGCACCCGGCCGCAACGCGCGATTCTCGATGTTGAAAACCAGTCCGCGCAAGCCCCGTCGCCCGAAAATTTCCGACAACTCGCCGGTTTCCGCGTTCACGGTGGTGCTGATCTGCTCCGTGATCATGCGCCGCGTATTCCAGGCGAAATAGCCGAGCAGCGAGGCGGCAAACAGCGCAAACAGAAATAGATAGACCAGCGTCAGCCGGAACGCCGTGGTTCGGACCAGCTTACCGAATGCCGTCACGTATCATATACCCCGCGCCGCGAATGGTATGGAGCAGCGGCCGCTCGAAACCCTTGTCGATCTTGGAGCGCAGCCGCGAGATGTGCACATCAATGACGTTGGTCTGCGGATCGAAATGATAGTCCCAGACGTTTTCGAGCAGCATGGTGCGCGTCACCACCTGCCCCGCGTGCTTCATCAGATATTCCAGCAATCGGAATTCGCGCGGCTGTAGCGTCAATTCGTCCTTGCCGCGGGCGACCCGATGCGAAAGGCGATCGAGTTCGAGGTCGCCAACGCGATAGGTGGTTTCCTCGGCCGGACCGCCGTGACGGCGCGACAACACCTCGACGCGGGCGAGCAGTTCGGCAAAGGCATAGGGTTTTGGCAAATAGTCGTCGCCGCCGGCGCGCAGGCCCTTGATGCGATCATCCACCTGTCCGAGTGCCGATAGAATCAGAACCGGCGTGCGATTGCCCTTCTCGCGCAGCACGCCGATTAGCGACAGCCCGTCGCGCTTGGGCAGCATCCGGTCGACCACGAGCACGTCATAGTCGCCGCTCTGGGCCAGCGACAGGCCTTCCTCGCCGTCGCCCGCGAGATCGGCAATATGACCGACTTCGCGAAATGCCTTCACCAGATAGTCGGCGGATTCGCGGTCATCTTCGATGATCAACAGGCGCATATCGGGGGCGGTTGCGGTCAAGGGAGTCTGCTTTCCATCACCATGGCGCGGCCGGCTTCGTCATGCAAGACGAGCGGACGCTGCTTTCGTAAAGCGAAAAAAGCGGGCGGTGAAGCTGGGGGACCTCACCGCCCTTAGGCCCTTCCGACGGAGGGGGGCGTATTCCACCGGAAGGAACACGAGGGAGCGGGATTTGGCCCGCTCCCCGGAAAGAGCCGTCGGCGGGGGGGCGACTGATGCCGGCGACACCCTCCATCTTGTAAAGCCTTAGCCCTTTGCCAAGGGCACTGCGACGAAGCGCGACGATCCGCCGCTCTTCACCCGCATCAGGACACTGTTCTTGTTGTCGGTGCGCGCGGCATTGAGCGCTTCGCGCACGTCACCTGCGTTGGCGACAGTCTTGCCGCCGACCTCGAGAATGACGTCGCCTTCCTTGAAGCCACGCTCGGCCGCCGCGCTCTTCGGGTCGACCTCGGTAACGACGACGCCTTCCTTGCCGGCACCGGCGACGCTGTTGGCAGGCGCGACGGTCAGGCCCAACTTCGGTACGTCGGTGCCGCGCGGGATCGCGCTACCCTGATCGCCATTGTCCTTGTCGGCCTTGGCCTCCAGCGTATTCGGCAACTGGCCGAGCGTGAGGTTGACGGTCTTCTCCTGGCCCTTGTGCAGCACGTTGAGCTTCACCGCATTGCCGGGGGGGATACTGCCGATGGTGCGGGCGAGTTCGCGGGCATCCTTGACCGTGTCGCCGTTGACCGCCGTGATGACGTCTCCGGATTCGATACCAGCCTTGGCTGCCGGGCCGTTGGCCTGCGGTTCGGCAACTAGCGCGCCTTCCGCCTTCTTCAGGCCGAGGCTGTCAGCAATGTCAGCGGTGACGGGCTGGATCTGGACGCCGATCCAGCCGCGGCTCACCGTGCCCTTGTCCTTGAGCTGGGCAACGATGTTCTTCACGGTCGCGGCAGGGATCGAGAACGCGATGCCGACGCTGCCGCCGGACGGCGAATAGATCGCGGTGTTGACGCCCATCACCTCGCCTTCGGTATTGAAGGCCGGACCACCGGAGTTGCCTTTGTTCACGGGCGCGTCGATCTGGAT
>VAZG01000203.1 GCA_005885285.1 Alphaproteobacteria bacterium
GACCCGTTGCGAGCGCATAGCCGCCGGCCATGTGCACGGCGACCACTTCGTGCGGGCACAGGATCATTTCCGGATGCTTGCGGCCCTGCCTGTCCCAGCGCGCCATCTCCTCGATCAGCGACACATGATCGGTGCCGAGATTGGCGAAGATGTAGTCGACGCCGAGATCGACCAGGCCTTCGAGGAAATAATGCGCGGTGGAGTGGCGCATGTTATGGACGATTTTCCGCGACGAAGCGGTTGCGCAAAGTACCGATGCCGGTGATCTCGATCTCGGCGACGTCGCCGGCCTTCAGATCAGGCGACGCGCCGTCGGTGCCCATCCAGATCACGTCGCCCGGCCACAGCGTAAAATATTTCGTCAATTCGACGATGAACGGCACGACGCCGAAGATCATGTCGTTGGTCTTGAAGCGGTTGGTTTCTTTGCCGTTTACCTTGACGATGGTTTGCATCTTGTCGAGATCGGCCGCGGTTTCGATCCAGGGTCCCATTGGCTTGAAAGTGTCGGCATTCTTGGCCCGCCACAGCGAGCGGTCGGCCTTTTGCCAGGTGCGCTCGCTGACATCGTTGCCGATGGTGTAGCCGAACACGCAAGTCATCGCGTTGGCCTCCGTGAGATGCTTGACCTTCTTGCCGATGACGACGACGAGCTCGCCTTCGTAATGGACCTTTTCGGTCGCGGTCGCGGGGATCACCACGTCCTCGTCATGCGCGATCAGCGCATTCTGGGCGCGATAGCCGATTTCGGGCCGGTCCGGGACGTTCGGCACTTCGCCGCGTTTGTCGGCGGCTTCCTTGAGATGCTTCAGATAGTTCAGCCCGACGCAATAAAACGTGCGCGGCACCAGCGGCAGTTCGATCTTGACGTCATCAAGCGCATGCACTTGCGGCGCGCGCTGCCACTCGCCGAAGGGTTCGCCGTCGACGGCGACCACATGATCGCCGTCGACGATGCCCCAGGAGGTCCGGCCCGCGGCCGTGAATTTGAGCCAACGCATCGATCTTCCTTTTTTTCTCACTCGGCCGCGGCTTGCGGCCGAAGCTTCCAGGCGCCGGCGGCCGGACGCCGCAAGCCGAGATTTTCGCGCAAGGTCTTGCCGGCATAGTCCTTGTGGAACAAACCGCGGCGCTGCAACTCCGGCACGATATGCTTGACGAAGTCGGCATACGATCCCGGCACATAGGTCGCCGCAATGACAAAGCCGTCACAGCCGCGGCCGACAAACATCTCTTCCAGCCGGTCGGCGATTTCCTTAGGGCCCCCGACGATCGCATCCTGGGTCTGGCCGCGGCCGGAGAAGGTGATGAAATCGCGTGTCGACGGGTTGGTCTTGCCGGACGTCCTCAAGACGCCATCGCGGATGCCGAGCATGCCTTGCATGCCCTGGAGTTCTTCCGTCGTCAGCGGCTCGTCGATGCCCTTGGCGGCGAAATCGAAATTCAGGCCCTCTGCGAGCAGCGAAAGCGCGTCGATTTCGAGCGGCAGCTTGTTGATCAGCGCCATCTTGTCTTCGGCCTCGGCCTTGGTCGCACCGGGTACCGGGGTGATCAAATTGCAGAGGAACATCTGGTCGGGATCGCGCCCCGCTTTCGCGGCTTCGTTCTTGATCGCGTCGTAGCCCTGCTTGGCGCTCGCGAGGTTGCGCGCCGCAGTGAAAATCACCTCACCCCATCGGCCCGCAAAGCGCTGGCCGCGGCCGGAAGCCCCCGCCTGGATGACGACCGGATGGCCCTGGCTCGACCGCGGCACGGTGAAGGGGCCGCGCGAGGTGAAGAATTGGCCCCGATGGTCGAGCCGCTTCACCTTGGTCGGATCGGCGAAACGCCCGCTTTTCTTGTCGATGATCAGCGCGCCATCTTCCCAGCAATCCCAGTGGCCGAGCACGACCTCCATGAATTCGTCGGCGCGGTCGTAGCGCAGATCGTGCTCGAGATGGGCCTGCTTGCCCATGTTGAGCGCTTCGCCGTCGTTGACGGAAGTGACGACATTCCACGCGGCGCGGCCGCCTGTCATGAGGTCGAGGGTCGCGAAGCGGCGTGCCACGTCGAACGGCTCGTAGTAGGTGGTCGAGCAGGTCGAGGCTAGTCCGAGCTTCTCCGTCACCATGCCCATGGTGGTCAGCACGATGATAGGATCCATCTTCACGCAACGAATGCCGTACTCGACGGTGTGGGCGTGATCGTTGCCGTAGCGATCCGGCATCGCGAGGCGATCGTCGAAGAACGCCATGTGGAATTTGCCGGCCTCCAGGATCCGCGCGATTTCCTGATAGTAGTCCGCCGACATCGAATCGTCGCGCGACTCCGGATGGCGCCACGAGCTCGGCAAATTGGTGCAGTTCTGCGCCTGCAGGAAACCGACCAATGCCATTTGCCGGGTCATGCTGTTCTCCCTGTTGAGGCTCTTTTACGAAAGGCCGAGTTCGGCCGCGAGCTTGTACCCGCCGGCCAGCGCGCGCAACCGCTCCCAGGTCGCGTCCTCGACCTCGATGCCTTCTTTCCTGCGCTTTTGCTCGCGTAGATATTCGACTTCGCCGGGATAGAATACGCCATTCGAGCCTTCCGAAGGCGGCGTCGATTTCAAGTAGCGCGCGAACTCGGCGACTTCCCGCTTGAAATCGTTCAAGGGGCGAAACGCCGCGACATTGAATACCGCCATGAAGCACCCGTCATTGTGCCGCCCGCTCGGCTCGACGCCGAAGCCGAGGCCAGTGAGCAAGCCGCACAACACCTCGACCATCGCAGCTAAGCCGCTTCCCTTGTAACCCTCGCTGCCGCCCAGCGGCAGCAGTGCGCCGCCCTTGCGATATTCCCTCGGATCGGTGGTGTGCCGCCCTTCGGCATCGATGATCCAGCCCCTCGGGATCTCTTCGCCGCGCGCGACCGCAAGCTGGATCTTGCCGGCGGCGACCGCAGAGGTTGCCATGTCCAGGTAAAACGGCGCATCGAGGTCGGACGGCACCGCGATCGAAATCGGATTGGTGCCGAGCCGTGCCTCGCGGCCGCCGAACGGCGCGACATGTTTCGGCGATCGCCCGGAATCGGCGGTGGCGAGCCCAATCATGCCCTCGCGCATCGCCATCATCGGGTAGGCGGCGAGCCGCCCGACATGGCTTTGCCGGAACACGGTGCAAGCCGCGACGTTGGCGGTCTTCGCCTTTTCGATTGTCAGCGCCATCGCCTTGGCGTTGACGTGAAAGCCGAAGCCCCAATGACCGTCGATCACGGTTGTGGTCAGCGTCTCCTGCACGATGGTCCATTTCGCACCCGGCACGATATGGCCGGCCTTGATGCGGTCGATATAGGTCGGGATCGCGATCACGCCGTGCGAGTCATGGCCGGTAAGGTTGGCATTGACGCAGCCGACGGCGACCGCATCGGCTTCCTCATCCGAGGCGCCGGCCGCCTTCAAAAGCGCCGCGCCGATGCGCGTGAGACGGTCGGCCAGAACGGTCGGCATGGGGTTTCCTCAACGATTGCCCGCGCGAGAAGCAGGTCTTGTTTTGGAAGCAGGGTCTTGTTTGGAAACAAGGTCTTGTTCCTTGTCGGGCGCATGGTCTCAAAGCCGACTTCCGATGGCAATCGCCCCCGGGGCCAGTTCAGGTCTGCAAATTCATGGGTGCAACGCAACGCTGGCGGCAGCTCCTGGCCGCGGTCGCCCAATCCGCGGGCAGCCCCGTAGTTCTCAGGGGTTGGCCCTCGGTTATTGGTATGACGTTTACTTTGAATCATAGTTTGCGGCCGTTCATAACCGCCACTTAGGCCTCCTTTCCGCATAAATCCGCCCTGGGCTGGCCCGTTTTGCCGCTGGGAGCAGAAGGTCTTGGAGACTAACCTTGCGCGTACTTTTGCAGCGTTGAGCGCAACCAACGAAGCAATCCTGTATGCGAAATCGCCGGAAGAACTGTACGAGCAGGTCTGCAAAGCCGCGTTTTCGAGCGGCGACTTCCTGGGGACGGCGGTGTTCTTGCTTGAACCCGGGACGGATTTGCTCCGGTGCGTGGCCGGCTTCGGTGAAGACATCGCACGGCTGCGCGGCATCGACATTTCTATACTTGCCGGGACGCCCGAGGGGTCGGGGGTCTGCGGGCAGGCCTTTCGCGACCAACGGCTGTGCGTCAGCAATGATTTTCTCAACGACACGCGTTCGCTGGCCTGGCGGCAGGGAGCCTGCGAGGGGCACGTCGGGTCGGCTGGGGCGCTGCCGCTGATCTGCAACGGCAGCAGCGTCGGCGTGCTGCTCGTCACCAGGCGTGAGCCGGGCTCGATCAGCGGGCGGACGGTCTCAATGCTTGAGCGGATGTCGGCCAATATTTCGTTCGCGCTCGACAATTTCGACCACGAGGCCGCGCGCAAGAACGGCGAGCGCGCGATGCGCAGGCTCAACCGGATGTTTGGCGCGATCAGCGCAACCAACGAGGCCATCCTTCGCGCCAAGACGGAACACGATCTCTATCAGCGGGTTTGCGATGCCGCCGTTCACAGCGGCAAGTCGATCGCCACCGTGGTCTTCCTGGCCGAGCCGGGCTCGATCTGGCTCAAGCCCGTCGCCGGGACCGGCGAAAGCGTCGAACGGATCACGCGGTCGCGCTTCTCGATCGATCCGGACAATGTGTACGGCACAGGTGTCTGCGGACAGGCGTTCCGGACCCAGAAGCCGTGCATCAATAACGACATTCAGAACTCCGAGCAGGGACGGCCGTGGCGTGATGCGGGATACGAGACCGGCGTCATGGCTTGCATCGCGATTCCCCTGATCAAGGCTGGCAACAGCGTCGGAGTATTGATGTTCTTCGTCGGCCGATCCTGGGCGGCGGACGAAGAGGTTGTCGCGCTATTGGCGCGAATGGCGGAGAACGTCTCGTTTGCGCTCGACAACTTCGATCGCGCCGAGGAAAAGGCCAGGACCGAGCAGCAGAGGGAGCGGCTGGCGCGAATGTTCGCGGCGCTGAGCGCCACCAACGAAGCGATCATGCGAGCCAAATCCCGCGCCGAGCTGTTCGAGCTGGTGTGTATTGCCGCGGCAAGCGGCGGCAAATTCACCTCGACCAGCATCGGTTTAGCCAATCCCGACAGTGATTTTCTCGACGTCGTAGCGGCTGCCGGACCCACCGCCGAGACGACGCGAAACGTCAGGCTCTCGATCAACGAGGCCCACCCGGAAGGGCAGGGGGTCAGCGGAACCGCATTCCGTTCCAGGCAGGCCTGCATCAGCAACGATTATCTCGCCGACCAGCAAAGGAGCGCTTTCCACTCCGTCGTTCGCAGCGACGGCGCGAAGTCAGGCGCGGCATTCCCGTTGCTGGTCCAGGGGCGGGCCGTCGGCGTCATGATCTTTCTGTCTGCCGAGGCGGGCACCTTCACGCCCGAATTCGTCGAGCTGCTGCAGCGGCTCGCCGATAACGTCTCCTACGCGCTCGAGAATTTCGACCGCGCCGACGCAAAGAACAAGGCCGATGAACGGATCGAATACCTAGCCTCGCATGACAGCCTGACCGATCTTCCGAACCGGGAGTTGTTCAACTCCTTGCTGCGCCGTGCGATCGAGACCGCGCGTCGTCACCAGCGCCGGTTGGCGGTGCTGTTCATCGATCTCGACAGGTTCAAGGTCATCAACGATTCGCTCGGTCACGACGCCGGCGATATGTTGCTCGTGCAAGTCGCCCGGCGCTTGCGCGGCGTGCTGCGTTCGAGCGACGTGGTAGCGCGGCTCGGCGGCGACGAGTTCGTCGTCATCCTCGAAGAATGCGCCGAGACCGATGACGTCGAAAATATCGCGGCCAACCTGCTCTCCGTTCTCAGCCAGCCCATGGAACTCGGCGGTCACGAGTGCCACACCACCGCCAGCATCGGCATCGCGATGTATCCCCAAAACGGCGGCGACGCGCTGTCGCTGACGAAGAATGCCGACATGGCGATGTATCTGGCCAAGGAAGACGGCAAGAACGGCTTCCGTTTCTTCTCCAAGGAAGCCAGGGCCCAGTCGATCGAACACCTGGAACTGGAAACCGCTCTGCGCCGTGCGCTGGAGCGCGATCAGCTTTCGCTGCATTATCAGCCGAAAGTGGACGTCGCGAGCGGACAAATCACCGGCGTCGAGGCGCTGTTGCGCTGGGCGCACCCCGAATTCGGCATGGTGCCGCCGCTGCAGTTCATTCCGCTTGCGGAGGAGACAGGGTTGATCGTGCCGGTCGGCCGCTGGGTCTTGAAGGAGGCTTGTGCGCAAAACATGGCCTGGCAGCGCCGCGGGTTGCGGCCGGTGTCGGTGGCGGTCAATCTCTCGCCGCGGCAGTTCATCGACGAGCAATTGCTGCAGGACATCGACGAGGCGCTGGCGGGAAGCGGCATGTCGCCAGTGCTGCTGCAGCTCGAGGTCACCGAGAGCATGGTGATGCGTAACGTCTCTCGGGCCGTCAGGGTGCTCGATGCCATCAGGAGCCGCGGCATCCGCCTTGCAATCGATGATTTCGGCACCGGCTATTCGTCGATGTCGCTGATGAAGCAGTTTCCGATCGACACGATCAAGATCGATCGCTCCTTTGTCCGCGATCTGCCCGAGGATACCGAGGATCGTGCGATTACGCAGGCGATCATCGGCATGGGCAAGGCGTTGGGAATGACGGTTATCGCCGAGGGCGTGGAGACCGCCGAACAGCAGGCGTTCCTGCGCAGCCACGGCTGTGACGAGATGCAGGGTTTCCTGTTCAGCAAGCCGCTGCCGTCGCGCCATATGGCCGAGCTGCTTCGTGCCGCGCCGCTAGTGGTTTCTCCGCCGCTGCAGGGCGGAGAAGAGGATGCGCCGGCGGAATCTCACCTGCCTTCGCGCTTAAGAAGCGCCGCGGTTTAGACTGCGAGCGGAATAGAGCGGCAGCGCCGGGTTATTTCGTTTCTTCGACAGGGCTCGACGTCGCCGGCCCTTCGCCCATGATCAGCAGCACAGCGTCTTCGTCCTTGGCTCCGTCCCAATGCACCTGCTTGCCGAAATGCGTGACAAAGCTGCCCGTCGGCATCGCCACCGTGCCATGGTCGGGATCGAATTTCGACCCCGAGCCCACCCACCAGGTACCCTGCAACACCACGATGTAACGGTCGTTGGGATGGAAGTGCGGGTGGCTAAAATGATTGCCCTTGGTCCATTTGGTGTAGACCACGTAGAAGCCGGGCTTGCTCGGATCGCCAACGACCACGGCGTTTTGCGCGCCGCGCGCATCCACCGGGCTCCATGGGATCTGGTCCGGCAGCTTGTAGATCACGGCCGCGGGATTGAGTTCTGTGGCCGAGCCGATGCCCAACATCGCGGCAAAGCATATCGGTAGCGCCAGCCATCGAGTGTACCGGTTCGTGGCCTGCATGGCTTCCTCCATCATCCGGATTTTCGTTGTGTTGCTTTTGATGCTAGCCGGTCCTGTTCCCGCGTGGCAAGGCGCGCGCGTCTGACGAGCGAAGCGGCGGAGCGTAATCGCGCATGACGCAAGTGCAGCATGGAAAAAAGCATTTACGCCGCGCGCCGCGATGCTAGGTTGCCGCGCCAACGAGAAACGGGGAGGATCAACTTCATGAAACGTTTATCGACGCTCGCGGCCGGCGTTTTGATCGGAGCTGCCGCCTTTCAATATTCGAGCGTGGCGTCCGGCCAAAGCGACGGCTGGATCACGCTGGTCGACAGCACCAAAATGGGCGACTGGGACGAGGTCGGCAAAGCCAACTGGGCGATAAAGGACGGCGCACTTCTGGCTGACAAGCTTGAGGGCAAGGACCTCGCTTATCTCGTCAGCAAGGATTCCTACAAGGATTTCCATATCAGGGCCGAGTTCTGGGTCAGCGACGACGCCAACAGCGGCATCTTCATCCGTTGCGAGCAGCCGAAGAGTATCGGTAGCAAGACCTGCTACGAGGTCAACATCTTTGACCAGCGGCCGGACCCGAGCTACGGCACCGGTGCGATCGTCGATGTCGCCAAGGTCGATCCGATGCCGAAGGCCGGCGGCAAATGGAACACCTTTGAGATCACCGCGCAGGGGCCGCACTTTGTCGTCGTGCTCAACGGTCAAAAGACCGTTGATGCCGAGGACTCAAAGCACTCGAGCGGCGCGATCGCGCTGCAATACGGCCAGGGCGTGGTCAAATTCCGCAAGGTTCAGATCAAGCCGCTGTAAGACTTAAGCGCATCACGAAACGCTTCGCACCACGCCCGGCTGGCCCAGCGCGCATTCCAACGCATCGCGGTCCCATTTGGCGCAGTTGGCCGCGGCCTCATAGGTGGTTTGCAGGAAATCGAGCAGCGCTCTATCGGGATCATCAGCCGCCCGCACGGCGTCGTAAGGCAAGATGAACTCGCCAAGTGCCTCGCTGAAGAACGCCGCTTTTGGCTGCACGCGCGCGGCGCGAAAGCCCGGCGGCTCGGGATAGGCATAGGAATAGAACGCGGGATAATCGATTGCGCCAGAGCCCGGCCAGAAGCCGGCGCTGCTTACTTCGTGCGAATAAGCCTCACGGGCGACCGCATCGGGCAAGTTCGGCACGCCGCCGGGATGGCGGGGCGCGCGACGGCCGGAAAACCGCGTCACCGCGAGATCGAAGCTCCCCCAGAAGAAATGCACCGGGCTCGCCTTGCCGAGGAAGCCGGTGCGGAATTGTTTGAACACCCGGTCGGTATTGACGAGGATCCGGAAAAAGTGACGCACCACGTCCGGATCGTAGGACGCGTGGTTGGTATCTTGCGAGAATTTGATCGGTGCCGGCAACTCGTTCGGGGTCTCATTGATGGCGACGTCGATGCCGAGTTCGGCAAGTGCCGCCATGGTCGCCGCGTAGAAACTTGCAACGGATTTTCCAGTCAGGCCAAACTGTCGCGTGGCACCCTCGCTGGTCGAAATGCGCAGGAGATGATCGATGAAGTCGAAATCAATCCGAAAGGTGCGCCTGCCGTCCGGGATCGGCGAGGTCGTCAACCCTCGCGCTGTGACGTACTGCGTGACGTGCCAGGAGTGGTTCAGCCACGGCGTGCGCACGAGACGAATCTTGCCGATGATCTGGGTCCACAGATGCAGGGTTTCGCAAGTGTCGCGCCAGGCTGCGGTCGGTAATTCCGGCCAAGGTACTTCATGAGAATTACTCATGCTCCACCATACCCATTGTCATCGATATTTTCCTGGACATTTTCCGGAAACAAAAAGGCCCGGCACAATCCGGTCCGCTCTTTATAGGTGAACTCGAGGGAGATCGGCGGCGCGCACTATTTTGTTTTGCAGCGCTCGCGCGTGAGCGCCTGACCATCACGAATTGGTGCTTTCCGGGCAGCCGCGCCGTCCGCGGGACGCGCGGAACAGGCTGCGGCAGTACCAGCGTCGCGCAATGGCCTCGATCGGATTGCGTGCCAGCTGATAGAAAAAAAGAATTTCGAGCATGGTGAGTCTCTCGTCCCTCACCGATAAATGGGACGGCATTCCGCAAGGAGTATGCCGCCCCGCATCGCATCAGCCATGCAGTTTGATGGCGGTCTCCGCAATCACGCGTCCTTGATAGCGAGCACCCGCGAGCTCGTTCGCGCTCGGCTGGCGGCTGCCGTCGCCGCCGGCGATCGTGGTCGCGCCATAGGGCGAACCGCCGGTGATCTCGTCGAGCTTCATCTGGCCGGCAAAGCCGTAGTTCAGGCCGACAACCGTCATGCCAAAGTGCAACAGGTTGGTGATGAGCGAGAACAGCGTGGTCTCCTGGCCGCCATGCTGGGTCGCCGTCGAGGCGAAGGCGCCGCCGACCTTGCCGTGCAGTGCGCCTTTCATCCAGAGGCCACCGGCCTGGTCGAGGAAATTTGCCATCTGCGATGACATCCGGCCGAACCGGGTGCCGGTGCCGACGATGATGGCGTCGTAATCGGCAAGGTCATCGATCTTCGCGACCGGCGCGGCCTGGTCGAGCTTGTAGTGTGACGCTTTTGCGATCTCCGCCGGCACCAGCTCGGGCACGCGCTTGATGTCGACGGTGGTGCCGGCTTCGCGCGCGCCCTCGGCAACGGCATTTGCCATCGTCTCGATGTGACCGTAGGCGGAATAATAGAGAACGAGGACTTTCGTCATTTTGGTCTCCGTGAGGTTTCGGTTCGTTTGGTCTTCTAGAACTCGTGGTTGTAGAACTCGTCCTTGCCGGGCTTGACCCGGCAATCCATCACCTTCGAAGAAATTCTTGCGAAGAGGGATGGATGCCCCGGTCAAGCCCGGGCATGACGATTGTTGCGTGTTGGGGTGGCTCTGCGTTTCGCCTTACGCCGCGTCGACCAGCACCAGTTCGGAATCTTCCAGCGCGGTGATCTTCAGCTTCGCCTCATCGCGGATCGCGGCGCCGTCGCGGGCATTGACGACGACGCCGTTGACCTCGACCGCGCCCGCTGCCGGCACCAGATAGAGATTGCGCGTTCTCTCGGGCGCGTATTCTGCGCTTTCGCCGGCCTTCAGCGTCGTGGCGAGCACCCGCGCATCGGCACGGATCGGCAGCGCGTCTGTGTCGCCTGCGATGCCGCTCGCAATGGTGACAAGCCTGCCGGAGCGATCCGACTTCGGGAACGGTTTTGCGCCCCAGGTCGGCTGGCCGCCTTGTGTCACCGGCTCGATCCAGATCTGGAAGATCTTGGTCTTGGTCGGCTCGAGATTGTATTCGGAGTGACGGATGCCGTTGCCGGCGCTCATCACCTGGACATCGCCTGCTTCAGTCCGGCCCTTGTTGCCAAGGCTGTCCTGGTGGGTGATCGCGCCTTCGCGGACATAGGTGATGATTTCCATATTGGCGTGGGGGTGCGCGGGAAAGCCGGTGTTTGCGGCGATCTCGTCGTCATTCCAGACCCGCAAGGCACCATGGCCCATATTGCCGGGGTCGTAATAGCCGCCGAACGAGAAGTGATGCTTTGCTTTCAGCCAGCCGTGATCGGCGCTGCCGAGTTTTGCAAAGGGTCTAAGTTCGATCATGTGATATTTCCTTGGTTTGAATTTGTCATTTGCGCCGGGCGCGATGCGCCCGGCGTCGCCAGAGCCGTTGGATCACGCGCCGAAGCCGCCATCGACATTGAGCACGGTGCCGGTCACGAAGGAGGCCGCGGGGCTTGCGAGGAAGACCACGCCGGCGGCGATTTCCTCCGGGGTGCCGTAGCGCTGCAGCGCGTGCTGGGTGCGCTGAGCTTCGGCGAACTCGCCGCCGTCCTTCGGGTTCAGGTCGGTGTCGATCGAACCCGGTTGCAGAACGTTGACGGTGATGCCGCGTGGGCCGAGATCGCGTGCCGCGCCTTTGGTGTAGCCGACGACCGCAGCTTTGGTAGCGGCGTAGTCGGCAAGCCCCGGAAACGAAGCGCGGGCGGCGATGCTCGAACCGATGGTGACGATGCGGCCGCCGTCGCCCATCAGCTTCGATGCCGAGCGGATCGCCGTGACGACGCCATGGATATTGATCGCGTCCTGGCGGGTGAGCGCTACGGTATCGGCATTGACATCATCGACGGGAGCGCTGGCGACGACGCCGGCGTTGTTGACGAGGATGTCGAGCCGGCCGAACTGTTTTGCGACGTCCTTCACCAATTGGTCGACTTCGACGGAGGAGGCCTGGTCGGCCTTGAAGGCGCGCGCCTTCACGCCCTTGGCTTTCAATTCCGCAACGACCGCTTCGGCCTTGTCGGGGGAAGCGACATAGCTGATCGCGACATCGGCGCCTTCATCGGCCAGCGCCCGGGCGCTCGCAGCGCCGATACCACGCGAACCGCCGGTGACGAGGGCAACCTTGCCTGAAAGTTTCTTGGTCATCGGATTTCTCCATTGCTCGAATTCCATGACCTCTGGATATGCTTCCCGGCTTGGGATAGAAATAGAAACTGAAGAAACTCATTGTTTCCTAAAGCGAGCTATTTGCGGAAAGCATCATGGCAAGACTTCCGGACTTCGAAGCGTTGGCGATCTTCGCAAAGGTCGTGGAATTGCGGTCGTTTGTGGCGGCGGCAACCGAGCTTGCGCTGTCCAAGGCCACGGTCTCGAAGGCGGTCAGCCGATTGGAGGAGCGGCTGGGGGCGCGGTTGTTCAACCGCACCTCGCGGCGGCTGGCGCTGACCGATGCTGGGCAAAAATTGTCCGCGCGCGCCCAGCGTCTTTTGGCCGAAGGCGAGGCGCTTGAGAACGAGGCGCTGGCGCAATCGGTGACGCCGCGCGGGCTGGTGCGGCTCGCGGTGCCTATGAGCTTCGGGGTGAAAGCAGTGGCGCCGCTATTGCCGGAGTTCCTCAAAACCTATCCGGAAGTGTCGATCGATCTTCATCTCAGCGATGCGACTGTCGATCTGATCGGCGAAGGTTTTGACGCCGGTCTGCGCATCGCCCGATTGCCGGATTCCTCGCTGATCGCGCGGCGGCTCTGCGCCATGCCGCGCTACACCGTGGCGGCGCCGTCGTATCTGAAGCGCCACGGCCGGCCGACGCATCCGATGCATCTCGCCGAGCACAGGTGTTTTGGCTACGCCTATCTCTCGACCGCCGGCGTCTGGCATTACACCAATGCGGCGGGCGAGCAGGCGAGCGTGCGGCCGGCCGGGCAATTGCGCGTCAACAACGGCGAGGCGGTGATGCCGGCGCTGCTCGCGGGCCTCGGCATCGCCGATCTGCCGGACTTCATCGTCGGCGACGCCATCGCGTCGGGCGAGGTCGAGGTGATCCTCAAGGGCTGGAAGCAGCCGGAAGCCGCCGTGCACCTGGTGACGCCGCCCGGCGGCCCGCGGCCGGCGCGTGTCGAAGTGCTGGCGGAGTTTCTCACCAAGCACTTTGCGAAGGGGAAGAAGCGGAGTTCGTAACGTCGCCGCCCTTCACATTTTGTTGTGCGGTCCGAACCTTCCACGGCCTCATTTATTGGGAGCTGTGTCGAATGGCGCGCGGAACCGGCGCGCCAGCCAAAGCCCAAAAGAAAGGACGCCCGGCATGCGAACGCAACGCATTGTGCTGAGCCTTGTGGTCATGATCGTGGGCGGTATCGCTGCCGCCGGTCCTGCGCTTTCCGAGGAATATCATGGAACCTACGAGCAGCAGATGGCCTGCACACCGGACGTTTGGCGTCTGTGCTTCGACCAGATACCGGACGCCAACCGGATCACGGCGTGCCTGCGGCAAAACACGTCGCAGCTCTCGGGGCCGTGCCGTTCGGTGTTCGAATCCAGTGACAGTGCGCACGAACAGGCTCCGCCGCCGAAGCGGCGCAATAATCAACCCAATAATCCGCCTCGGACTTACGACAACCAATATCGATACAACCAATACCAATAGCCCGTTCAAGCGCTACTCGCGGACCTCGCACACATCGACCCATTCGGCCCTGACCAGTTCGGCCAAGCGCGACGGCGCGATGCGCACCGCGCTGTGGGTGGAGCCTGCGGCCGGCACCACGACGTCGAACGCCTGCAGCGAAACATCGCAGTAGATCGGCAGCGGCGTCTTCAGGCCGAACGGGCAGACGCCGCCGACCTCGTGACCGGTGATCTCGGCGACCTCTTCGGGGCCGAGCATCTTCGGCTTGCCCTTGAACAGCGCCTTCACTTTCTTGTTGTCCATCCGCGAGGTACCGCTGGTGACGATCAGCACGACGCGCTCGCCAAGGCGAAGCGATAGCGTTTTCGCGATTCTCGCCGGTTCGACGCCGTAGGCTTCCGCGGCGAGCGTCACCGTCGCCGAGCTCTGCGGCGATTCCATTACGCTGATGTCGGGAGCTTTTTCGGCAAAAAACGCGCGGACCGATTCAACACTCATTCAAGACCCGTAGCTGGCAACAACTTTCGGCAAATCCGACAGCGCGCGGATGCGATGATCGGGCGCAACGCCGAGCTCGTCCATCTGCGTCCTGATCGCCTTGAACATCGTGAGCGGGGAGACCAGCTCGCTTTCGACGAAGGCCAGCGCCATGGCCTGCGGCGTCACCCGCTCGATCCAGGCGACGTTGAGGCCGAACGCCTTGGCGCCGCAGGCGTCCCACGGGTTCGACGACACGAACAGCACGTCGACGGGCCGCACGCCAAGCGTGGTCTCGATCAGGCTATAGGTGTCGGGGCTGGGCTTGAAGACCTCTTTGGCATCGACGCTGATGGTGGCATCGAGGTGGCGATCGAGACCGCTGTTTGCCACCAGCGCGTTGAGCATGTCGGTAGAGCCATTGGAGAGGATCGCGAGCTTGCGGTCCTTCATCGCCGAAAGCGTGGCGATCGCATCCGGATAGAGATCGAGATGCAGGTACCGGTCCATGATGCGTTCGAAGGTGGCGCTGTCATATGGCAGCGCGAGGATCCGAAGCGTGTAGGCGAGCGACTGGCGTGTGATCACCGAGAAGTCCCGGTAGCGCCGCATCAGCGAGCGCAGCCAGCTATATTCGAGCTGCTTGACGCGCCACACCTGCGTGATGATCTCGCCGTAGCCGGGAAATGCCTGTTCGGTGACGGCGGCAACCGACTGCACGTCGTAAAGCGTGCCGTAGGCGTCGAATACAACGGCTTTGATGGTCACGGTAGGTTCTCTTTATCTGCCGATCGTCGCATCGAGGAATTTGCGCAGCGCGTCGATCGATTGGTCTCTGGCTGCCTGGTTGAATTCGAGATGATGCCCGAGAAACTGCCCGGGCGTCGCAAAGCTCGGAACATCGAAATCATGGTATGCGCCGGGATAAACGGTGAGCTCGATCGGAACGCCCATCCCCTTGCGCCGCGAGATGCCCCAATCGTCCCGACCCTCCGCCAGATTGCGGCATTCCACAGCGGGCGTCCAATCGTCGAGTTCGCCGACCAGGATCAGCGTCGTCACGGTCATGTCGTCCTTGAAGCCGAGGCAGGGTGGATAGAAGGCGACCGCGGCGCGGAACTTGTTGCGCGAAGTTTGCTCGACAATGCCGCGCTCGACCGAGGTGAGCGCGAGCCAGCCGCCTTGCGAAAACCCCAACACCGCAACGCGTGCGGGATCGACGGATGGCTGCTGCACCAGAAAATTGAGCGCGCGGTAAGCGTCAAAGGCGAGATCGACCGGCGCGCCGCTGGTGCAGGTGTTGTCGATGCCGCGCGGTCCAAAACTGTCGACTGTGAGCGTCACATAGCCCCACGAGGCGATCCGCCTGCCCCAACGCTGGTCGAGCCGCCGCCAATTGCCGCTGCAGCCATGCAGCAGCACGACCGCTGCCGACGCCTCCGCGCGATCGGCCTGCCTCAGATAGCCCTGCAGCGGCGCCTTGCTGGCAAGCGGGTTCTCGAGTTCGACGACAAAAGCAGCAGGCTGAGGCGGTGCCGCGGCGCACTGGATCGCGCATGCGATCATAAGGACCGGGACGAGTATCGCGGCTGCGAAAGGCTTCATGGCGAACCACCATCCCGCCCGAGGCTACACGCCTGCGCGTTTGCCCGCTACCTCAGATGCCCAAAATCTTCCGCGCATTGGCCTTTAGCACTTTCGGCCTGACCTCGTCGCGGATCTCGAGCTTGGCGAAATCGGCGAGCCAGCGGTCCGGCGTGATCACCGGCCAGTCCGAGCCGAACAGCATCTTGTCCTGCAAAATGGAATTGATGTAGCGCACCAGGATGGGCGGGAAGTATTTCGGCGACCAGCCGGACAGGTCGATATAAACGTTCGGCTTGTGGGTCGCGACCGACAGCGCCTCTTCCTGCCAGGGAAACGACGGGTGCGCGAGGATGATCTTTAGGTCGGGGAAGTCGGCCGCCACATCGTCCACATACATCGGATTGGAATATTTCAGCCGCATCCCCATGCCGCCTGGCATGCCGCTTCCGACGCCGGTCTGTCCGGTATGAAACAGCGCGATGGCGCCGCCGTCATTGATCGCCTCATAGAGCGGATAGGCCATGTGATCGTTCGGATAAAAACCCTGCATGGTCGGGTGAAACTTGAAACCCCTGACGCCGTATTCCTCGATCAGCCTTTTCGCCTCGCGCACCCCGAGCTTGCCCTTGTGCGGATCGATGCTGACGAAGGGGATCAGCACATCCAGATTCTCGGAAGCCGCTTCCAGCATCTCGTAATTATTGTAACGCCGGAAACCGGTCTCGCGCTCGGCATCGACCGGAAAGATCACCGCGGCGATCTTTTTGGCGCGATAATAGGCCGCGGTTTCCGGAACGGTTGGCGGATGCTTGTGCGGCGACTTGAAATATTCCGCCATCCGCGCCTGGAAGTCGTCGTAACCGTCGTCGCCATGCAGGCCGCAGGGCTCTTCGGCATGGGTATGAATGTCGATCGCCACGACGTCTTCGATGTTAGGCAGCTTCAATTGCGGCATGTTCGTTCCCGGCTTGATTTCCTGGCTTGGCAAATTGATTATACGTTATAACAAATTCCGCAAGACGGCAAAAACCAAGACGGCAAAAAACAACCACGGACCCGGGAGGATGAGATGGCGCAGGCGCAGGGCTTCGAGACCGATTTCTGGAAAGACGCCAACTTGCGGAAAGTGTGGGACGACATCGTCCCCGGCGAGCCGCGCAAGTCCATTCCTTACACGCTGACCAGGGAAGCGATCGAGCTTTACTGCAAGGCGGTCGGTGAAACCCATCCGATCTATTTCGACGAGGCCTACGCCAGGACCACGCGCTTTGGCGGCCTGATCGCACCGCCCGCCATCCACATCCTCCTGATGTTTGCCTGTACGCCGGCCGATGACTGGATGCGATCGCCGGGCACTGTCAATGCCGGACAATCCTGGAGCTACAACGTCCCGGCGCGGCCCAATGACGTCATCACCTTACAGGCGCGGGCGCTCGACAAGTTCATCAAGCGCGAGCGGCTGTTCGTGGTGCATGACAACGTGTTCTTCAACCAGCGCGGCGAAGTGATCTGTTCCGGCCGCGGCTGGACCATCCGGCCCAGATGAAAATCAAGCGAAAGGGGAGGGGATCATGACGACCGGTTTCGAAGCCCTTAATGCCGGCGACACCATCGACGGGCCGAAATTCGCGGTCAGCGGCGAATCCATCCGCCTGTTTTGCGACGCCTCGCTCGATTACAACCCGCTGCATCTCGACGACGACTACATGAAGGGCAATTTCGGCAAGACCCATTTTGGCGGCATCATCATGCATGGCATGAACAATTTCGGCCTGATCTCGCGCATGATCACCGACTGGGCCTATCCGCTGGGCGCCCTCCACCGCCGCTTGGAGACCAGATGGGTCAAGCCGGTCAAGCCCGGCGATACCATCCAGCCAACCGGGGTCGTGAGATCCAAGCAGGTCAGCGCCAAATCCCGCTGGGTCCTGATCGACGTCATGGTGCGCAACCAGGCCGGCGACAAGGTCGCCACCGGCGAGGCCATGGTGGAGTTCCCGCTCGATTGAGGTCAAAACGGCCCGAGCCGGCCGCAGAATGACCCCTCGAGAGGCCCATTTCCATTGACATCGGGACCTTTGATGGTAGAAACCGGCCCGTCCTAGGCGGCTTGGCCGCGGGTGGGACATATCCCGTTTTTTCATTTTTGGCCTGTCGACGCGGCCTTCAAGACAATCAGGATTCTCCCATGAAGGTCCGTAACTCGCTGAAATCGCTGCGCGGCCGCCATCGCAACAACCGCCTGGTCCGCCGCAAGGGCCGGGTTTATGTGATCAACAAGGTGCAGCGCCGCTTCAAGGCGCGCCAGGGTTGATCCGGCGTTTGGCCGCCGCTTACGAAAATCGTCCCCGTTTCACAGGTCTTTGACGGCGTGCTGCTTTGCAGCGCCAATTTCTGCGTCTAGACTTCGCCAGATGATATCCAGATTCCGTCGCCCGCAGCACCTCCGACGAGCGATCCTCATCGCCGCGATATTGGCTGTGCCCGTCGCGGCATTGGCTCAGGATGATCCCAAGCTCGATCCCAAGGTGCTGCAGCCCAAGAAGAAATTGCCGGAAGCGTCCGGCAAGCTGCCGAAGCTCGGCGCCGATCGCACGCGCGGATTGGATTTCCTGTTTGGAGCGCTGAAGGCTGCGCCGGATGAAGCCAGCGCCAAGCACGTCGAGGCTCGGATCTGGGCGATCTGGCTGCAGACCCCGAGCGACACCGCCGCGCTGTTGATGGTGCGCGCCAAGGCCGCGATGGACGCGCAGCAGAGCGATGTCGCGCTGAAACTGCTCGACGCCGTGGTCAAGCTGCGTCCGGATTATGTCGAGGCCTGGAATCGGCGCGCCACGCTCTATTATTTGCAGAACGACTACGCCCATTCACTCGCCGACATCCAGCAAGTGCTGGTCCGTGAACCGCGCCATTTCGGCGCGCTGGCCGGGCTTGGCATGATCATGCGGGATCTCGGTGACGACAAGCGCGCGCTCGACGCCTTCCGCAAGGCGCTCGCTATCAACCCGCATCTGGAAAAGGTGCCGGAACTTGTCAAGACGCTCAGCGAAAAGGTCGAAGGCCGCGATATCTGATCCCCCATCACAGGCGCACAACTCGACGATCGGCGGCTGCCCAAAGGACCGGTCGCCCGACCGAAATCGCCTGCCTAGTGCAGGACGCTGTCGCCGCGTTCCGTCAGGCCGCCATAGGCCGCGTAAAGCGTCGCCAGTTCCGCTTCCAGGTGCTCGTTGACCAATAGCAGGGCTTGCAGGGCGCCGTGCAAGTCGCCATCGCAATTGGCCACGATTTCGTCGATGGCGGCTTGGTTTGGTCTGATCGTCATCGAAAACCTTTCCCATTCCTGTCGGATCAACTTTGTGTTCGATCCGTGTCCCTGTGGCGTGGATCGTTGAGGTTGTAGCCGCCCCGATGGCACATGCAGGTAGCTCTAAGAAAGTGCTGATCATGGTTATAAAATGACCGGCGACATTGGTGTGACAGGGCTCTGAATAGTGTGGAAAACTCCGGGGCTGGGTTTGCGAAACCGGAACCCTGTAAAACCGTAACTCGCTCGTGCCCAGGATCATCCGGATCATCGCCATGCTTTCAATCGTTGTCGTGGCGGCGCTCGTCGGGCTGGCCGCCATCACGCAAGCCGGCGTTCTGGCGCTGCAGCGCGCGCACCCTGCGCAAGGGCGTATGATCGACGTCGACGGCGCGCGGCTTCACGTCGTCGATATCGGGCCACGCGATGCCGGCGGCGTGCCGATTGTGATGCTGCACGGCGCGAGCTCAAATCTGGAAGTGATGCGGCGGCCGCTCGGCGACAAGCTCGCCCTGCATCATCGCGTGATCCTGATCGATCGTCCCGGGCACGGCTGGAGCACGCGCGCGCGCGAACAAGATTCAACTCCGGCGGCGCAAGCCAAGATGATTGATCAGGCGCTCGGAAGGCTTGGCATCGGCCAGGCGATCTTCGTGGTGCATTCCTGGAGCGGTGCGCTCGGTGCGCGGATCGCGCTGGATTATCCGGAGCGCGTTGCCGGCCTGGTGATGCTGGCGCCGGTCACCCATCCCTGGCGCGGCGGCGTCGGCTGGTACAACACGGCGGTCACCACGCCGGTGGTTGGCCGGTTGCTCGCCTATACGATCATGCTCCCGCTCGGCCATTTACTCGCTGCGCCCAGCGTGCGTGGCGTGTTCCTGCCGCAGCTAATGCCCGATGGATACGTCAACGACACCGCGACGGCATTGCTGCTACGTCCGCGCGAATTTCTCGCCAATGCCCGGGATCTCGTGACGCTGAGGCAGGCGGTCGCGGAACAGGCGCCGCGCTATGCGGATATCACGGTTCCGACCGTCGTGATCTCGGGCGATGTCGACAAGACGGTGTCGACCAATATCCATTCGCGGCCGTTCACCGCGATCCTGCCCAACGCAAAACTGCTCGTGCTGCCTGGCGTCGGTCACATGGTGCAGAACGCGGCAACCGACCTCGTGATCGCGGAGATCGAGGCGATGATCGGCAAACTCGCGCCGCGCAGGACGACCGCCGCCAATTAGCGCATGAAGAGTCGAAGTCGAAGCGCGGCGGTGATTTCTCCCTCGCCCCGCTCTTCGCGGGGAGAGGGTTGGGGTGAAGGGTTGTCACCACAGACCGTGCTCCTTCGGCTTCGACCTCTCCCCGCAAGCGGGGCGAGGTGCCCGAACCCGCCTGAGGCGCCAATTCAACCTGAGCTGATTACGTTCTAGATAGCCGCCGCGCAATTCGCATCGCGACCTTACGACAACGTCACCATGCCGGCCCAGAACTGCTGCTTCTGTTCGCTCGCGTCGATATCGCACTTGCGCACGAATTCCAGTTTGCCGTCGCTGCCGATCGCAAACATGCTGATGGCCGCCGGCATCATCGTCACACCGTTCCCCTCGCGCACCGGCATCGGCCAGACCGATGCGGTGAGGAGGATTTTCCCGTCCTGATCGATTCCGAAGGTACGGAGATAGTTGGCATGTCCATCGGCGTTTTGGATCAGCGTCGGCTCGCCGGTCGTCTGATCGATGGTGAATACGGCGACCGAGTTCTCGCCGCCCGCGAAGACCTTCCTGCCCTCGAAGTCGGTCAGCCAGAACGCGCGGTTGGTCAGATAGACGAAGCGCCCATTGGGATGAACGTGGATCGGGCCGGCCGCCTGCCGCAAGTTGGTTTTGGGATCGCTGAGCGTCTCCTTGACGAACAGCGGCTCGCGCGAGAGGCCGGTCGCGGGATCGAGCTTGTAGCCGTGGAGTTTGTTCTGGCTCTCGATCGAAACATAAACCCACGGCTGCGTCGGGTGGAAGTCGAGATGCCGCGGCCCGAAGTTCATGCCGTCTGCGGGCTGGACCGCCGCGAGATTTGTGAGCACGCCGTCCTTGAAGCTGAAGCTCTTGATCGAGCCGGGGTCTTTCGGGTTGTCGGTCGGCGCGTTGTTGCCCCGCGTCACCAAAATGACCTGCCGGTTGTCCGGCGTGGCGCGGATCTGGTGCGCATATTTGGCCGTGAGCAGATACTCGCCTGCCATGTCGACGCTGGCATGGATTGGGCGCGAGGGCAGCGCCAGCGGCGCGCCATGCGGCGTCAGTGCGCCGGTCGCGGGATCGATCCTGAATGCATTCGCAAAATGCTTGTTGCCGGCGACGCCCGCCGAACCCGGACCGCCATTGCTGGAGACGACATACAAATACTGCTTGGATGGATGCGGCCAGGCGTATTGGATATTGGCCGGCGTCGATATCGTGTCGCGTTTAACGAGCGCGGTGCCGTCGACGTCAACGCTGTAGAGCGTGAGCTCCGGTCCAAGGCTCGCATAGAACACATTTTTGGCGTTTGAGTCGCGGGCGAGCGACATCTTCGGTGCGGCGATGCCGCCGAGCAGAAGCGTGGTGAAGGTGCGACGGTCGACCATGGCTTCCTCCGTTGCTGATGATGGCTGGGCAAGTGGCCATCATTCTAGGGTCCGATCGGGCAGATCGCATAAAGGATTGCGCGAGTGATTTGCCCGTCGTCGGGCAATTCGCACATGGCCGCCATGCGCAAATTGCCCGTCGTGTTACTCTGTCGCAGGCCAACGGCATTGCCGAAGACCCCAAATCAGCGGCACATTTCCCGTCGTCCCGCCTCACCAAGAGGGGCGTTTCGCGATCGTCACGAACGTTGGGTGCGGGATGCGGTGGACGCTTTGGTGTCGCAAGACGAACGATGTTGATAGCGGACGGCAAAGCCGTGTGGTCCTGACGCCCCGACGCTGGCGTCAAGTTGGCGGAGCGATCCGCAAGCGATGGTGGCAATAAAGCCCGGTCACCAAGGAGAGCGCGGAATAAGCCGTAAACCATTGCGCAGGGAAGGTCGGATTGTTTCGGCGAACCTGTGGCGACTACGCTCGTGCGCTTTTTGTTTGCGTGCGAGGCTATGGGTGCGGCGAGCACCCGGCTTTCCCTGCGCCCTCTATCTTTCGAGGGACATTGTTTTGCAAAGCTCGGACGCGATCTGCGTCGCGACAATGCGAAGCCGCATTTGGACGCTGTCATTGCTTCGCGGGGCCTGTCATCGGGCGCGCATTCGCGCGACCCGTCGGCTCGCAATGACGGCGTTGGATGGGCGCGCTGTTTGAAATTTTAAATCGGAATTTGGCGGGGCGGATTTGGGACAACTATTGCTTCGTTTTGCCGTCCTTGTCGAACTGCGAGATGTAGGCCCAGACATCGTTGGCCTCCTTCTCGTTCTTGATGCCGGGGAATATCATCTTGGTGCCGGGGATCTTTGCCCTGGGGTCTTTGATGTATTCGAGGAACTGGTCCTTGTTCCACGTGATGCCGGAATTCTTGTTGGCGTCGGAATAGGAATAATCCGGCGCGGTGCCCGACTTGCGGCCGTCGAGCCCGTTGAGCTCGGGACCGACCTTGTTCTTGGCGCCTTCGCCGATCGAATGGCAGACCATGCATTTGTTGAACGAGGTCTTGCCCGCGGCGGCGTCCTGCGCCGGCGCGGTGGATGCCGCCGCCATCGAAGTGACGACGACCAGCACGCTCAAGGTCGATTTGTTCATGGGATGCTCTTCAACTTGGTGGGAGAGAATTCCGCGGGGAGCGTATGGGGCATGACCGGCTTGCGCGGGATAAGCCGCAAAACGTCCGCTGGTTTCATGATGGCGGCGGCATTTTCTTCTGACGTAGACGATGTGCGGTGCCCGCCCGCCTACCCAAAATTGGCTGAACGTGCTTGATTTACCACCAGAAATCGGTGTCTCCTCCCGGACATCAGGAGCAGCAGCCATGGCCATTATGATGCCCGCCTCGGACCCCGCTGTGCTTGACCGTCGCGAGGCGATCGTGGCCGCGTTGCGCGCGATCGTGCCGGGCGAGGGCGTCATCGACAGCGCGGCCGAGATGCTGCCCTACGAGTCCGACGCCCTGACCGCGTACCGTCAGCCGCCGATGGTCGTGGTGTTGCCGGACACCACCGAGCAGGTCTCGAAAGTGCTGAAATATTGCTTTGAGCAGGGCATCAAGGTGGTGCCGCGCGGCTCCGGCACCTCGTTGTCCGGTGGCGCGCTGCCACTTGCCGACGGCGTGCTGCTCGGCCTCGGCAAATTCAAGCGCATCCGCGAGATCGATTTCGACAACCGCGTCGTGGTGACCGAGCCCGGCGTGACCAATCTCGCCATCAGTCAGGCGGTGGCGCATGCCGGTTTCTACTACGCGCCCGACCCGTCGTCGCAGATCGCCTGCTCGATCGGCGGCAATGTCGCGGAAAATTCCGGCGGCGTGCATTGCCTGAAATACGGCATGACCACCAACAACGTGCTGGGCTGCGAGATCGTTCTGATGACCGGCGAGATCTTGCGGATCGGCGGCAAGGCGGCCGAAAATAGCGGCTACGATCTGATGGGCATCATCACGGGCTCCGAGGGGCTGCTCGGCGTCATCACGGAAGTCACGGTGCGGATCCTGCAGAAGCCGGAGACGGCGCGGGCGCTGATGGTGGGCTTTGCCGAGGTCGAGGCGGCCGGCGAATGCGTCGCCCGCATCATCGGCGCTGGCATCATCCCGGGCGGCATGGAGATGATGGACAAGCCGGCGATCCACGCCGCCGAAGCCTTTGTGCATGCGGGCTATCCGCTCGACGTCGAGGCGCTGTTGATTATCGAGCTCGATGGTCCGGGCATCGAGGTCGACGAGTTGATCAGCCGGGTTGAAGCGATCGCGCAAGGCTGCGGGTCGACCATGTGCCAGATTTCCAATTCGGAAGGTGAGCGCAACCTGTTCTGGGCCGGGCGCAAGGCCGCGTTTCCGGCGGTGGGCCGGATCTCGCCCGACTATCTCTGCATGGACGGCACCATCCCGCGCGGCGCGCTGCCGAAAGCCCTGGCGCGGATCCGCGATCTCTCGAAAAAATACAATCTTGCCGTCGCCAACGTGTTTCACGCCGGCGACGGCAATCTGCATCCCTTGATCCTCTACGACGCCAACAAGCCCGGCGAGATGGAGCGGGCGGAAGCGTTCGGCGCCGACATCCTGCGCGTATGCGTCGAATTCGGCGGCGTCTTGACCGGCGAGCATGGCGTCGGCATCGAAAAGCGCGATTTGATGGGCGAGATGTTCAGCGAGATCGATCTCAACCAGCAGCAACGGCTGAAATGCGCGTTCGATCCGCAGGGCCTGCTCAATCCCGGCAAAGTGTTCCCGACCCTGCACCGCTGCGCCGAGCTTGGCCGCGTGCATGTGCATGGCGGCAAGCTCGCTTTCCCGGACCTTCCACGGTTTTAGGCGAATGACATCCACTAAATACCGGCCGTCATCCGCCTCCGGTTGTCACACGCCGCCACCGGGCGGTGCTGCGCGCCGACCCGGTGGCGGACGATGGCGCAGAGGTGGCGCTCGCCTACAGCAACGCGTATTGCGCGCGCTCGCGCTTGGCAAGCAGCGGCAACGCTTGGCCCGCGATATAGGTCTTGAAATGCGCGCTTTCCTGATGCGCCTTGAAGGCGGCTTCGTCGCGAAACAGTTCGTAGAACAGGAACTGTGCGGGATTTTCCTTCGCCCTAGCGATCAGGAACAGTTTTGCGCCCGGCTCGCGCTGCGCCTGGGGCAGGAAGCGGTTGAGAATCTCGGCGACCTCGTCCGCCTTTCCTTCCTTGGCTTCCCATTGCGCGACGACCAAAAGTCCGCCGCCATTGACGGCGTCATCGACGGTTTTATTTACTGCATATGGACCCATGATTATTCCTCCTTTTTGTTCGACAGCTATCATTCGATAGATAGCGAACTGTGCTCGGAAATGCTTCGATAACGATCGAAGTGAGGGCGTCGCGTATTCGCGAGGCCGCTTCGCCAAGCGCGCTCTTGTGCGCCTCAGCCACGCCTTTAGAAGGATGGTCAGGGCTCGAGATGGCTGCGACAAGCGCGGCCAATTCAACGGCCAAGGCGGGAAGGCGAGAAGGGAAGGCGTGGACACTCTCAAAGTACGCGATGCCAAGGATGTCGAGCAGGCGGTGCGCGAGGCGGTCGCGAGCGAGCAGCCGCTCGAGATCATTGGCCACGGCTCGAAGCGGCTGATCGGCCAGCCGATGGCGACCAATGCCGTGCTCGACCTCTCGGCGCTGAGCGCAGTGACCTCCTATGAGCCGAACGAGCTGATCGTCACCGTGCAGGCGGGCGCGCCGCTGGCCGACGTGCAGTCGCTGATCGATTCCAAAAACCAGCAATTTGCATTCGAGCCGGTCAATACCGCGGCGCTGCTCGGCACGCCCGAACTCGGAACCATCGGTGGCATGATCGGCGCCGGCCTCGCCGGTCCCCGCCGCATCAAGGCCGGCGGCGCCCGCGACCATCTGTTGGGGGCGCATGCGGTGTCGGGCTTCGGCGATAGCTTCAAGGCCGGCGGCAAGGTGGTGAAGAACGTCACCGGCTACGATCTTTGCAAACTCTTGGCGGGCTCCTGGGGCACGCTCGCGGTGATGACCGAAGTGACGTTGAAGGTCATGCCGCGGCCCGAAAGCGAGCGCACGCTGGTGCTGCGCGGGCTCGATGCGATCGTGGCAAACCAGGCGATGACCGCAGCCCTTGGCTCGCCCTTCGACGTATCCGGCGCGGCGCACCTGCCGAATTCGGCGTTGCGGTCGTCCGAGGCCGGCGGGCTCGGCGAGCTTGGAGCCGGGCGCGAAGCGCTAACCTTGCTGCGCTTGGAGGGCATCACAGTCTCTGCCGCCCATCGCGCGGCGGCACTGGCCGAGGCGCTTGCGCCCTTTGGATCGGCGCAGATCCTGGAAGATGCCGCTTCCGCCCATGCCTGGAGTTCCATCCGCGACGTCATTCCGTTCGCGGCAAGCGGTGCGCTCGGGGGGGCGCCGGTGTGGCGGATCGTTTGCCCGCCCGCCGCCGGCGGGGCGCTGGGCGAGCAGCTGGCGCGAGATACGGGCGGCGACATGATTTATGATTGGGGTGGCGGCCTGATCTGGGCGGCATTGCCTCCGACACCCGACGCCCAGGCCGGGTTCGTGCGTCGGCGCGTCGAGGCGGCCTTCGGTCACGCCACGTTGATTCGCGCGCCGGAACAGGTCCGCCGCAATGTCGACGTGTTTCAGACACAGCCGCGCGGTCTTGCCGATTTGAGCGAACGCGTCCGCTTAAGTTTCGACCCGAAGACCATCCTCAACCGCGGCCGACTGACGAGAGGGCCTGCGGCATGAAGACCGAGTTCTCACTCGCGCAATTGGCCGATCCCGATATCGCGGAAGCCGACAAGATTCTGCGCGCCTGCGTGCATTGCGGGTTCTGCACTGCGACTTGTCCGACCTATGTGCTGCTCGGCGACGAGCTCGATAGCCCACGCGGCCGGATCTACCTGATCAAGGAGATGCTGGAGAAGGGCCGGCCACCAACGCGTGAGGTGGTCAAGCATATCGATCGTTGTCTCTCCTGCCTCGCCTGCATGACGACTTGTCCGTCGGGCGTCAACTATATGCATCTCGTCGATCAGGCGCGGGTCCGGATCGAGCAGCAATATGCGCGGCCGCTGACCGAGCGGATGCTGCGCGCCGTGTTGGCGTTGGTGCTGCCGCGGCCCGACCTGTTTCGCCTGAGCATGGTGCTGGCGCGGATCGCGCGGCCGCTGGCAGCACTTCTGCCGACACCGGAGACATTCTCCGCGACGCCAACTTTGTTGAGTAGAATCAAAGCGATGCTGGCCCTAGCGCCGGGCCGGCTGCCGCCGCGAGGCGCCGCCGCCGGAAGCGTTTTCCCCCCGCTCGGAAAACGGCGCGGACGCGTCGCGCTACTGCAGGGCTGTGCCCAGCAGGTGCTGGCGCCGCGCATCAATCAAGCCGCCATCAACCTGCTGACGCGCCACGGCATCGAGGTCGTGCTGGTCAAGGATGAGCAATGTTGCGGCGCGCTGACGCATCACCTCGGCCGCGATGACGACGCGCTGGCGCGCGCGCGTGGCAACATCGCGGCCTGGACCGCGGAAGCCGAACGCAGCGGCCTCGACGCCATCCTGGTGACCACGTCCGGCTGCGGGACGGTGATCAAGGACTATGGCTATATGCTGCGCGAGGATCGCGATTTCGCGCTGGCGGCGGCCAGGATCTCGGCGCTGGCCAAGGACATCACCGAGTATCTTGGCAGCATCGAATTGCACAAATCGCAGCAACCTGGCGACGTCGTGGTCGCGTATCACTCGGCCTGTTCGCTGCAGCACGGACAGAAAATCACAGGGCTTCCGAAAGATTTGCTTTCCAAGAACGGATTCGTGGTGAAAGATGTACCCGAGAGCCATTTGTGTTGCGGTTCGGCGGGGACTTATAACCTTCTCCAGCCTGACATTGCGAACAGACTGCGCGATCGCAAGGTCGCCAACATCGCGATGATCAGGCCGGACGTGATTGCTGCGGGCAATATCGGATGCATGGTGCAGATTGCCGGCGGCACGTCAGTTCCTGTCGTACACACGATTGAGCTTCTCGATTGGGCGACGGGAGGTCCCCGGCCGGGATTGAGCTGATCCATTGGCCGTGCGCGGTAGGCAGGACGACTTAAAGACGCCCGATAGACATTGTTCGGCGGCAACAGGAGGACCACGATGGCTAAAGGCAAAAAGAAAAAATCCAAGAAGGCTAAAAAGAAAAAAGTTGTAGCGGCGAAGAAAAGATCGGCGAAGAAGTCCGCCAAGAAATCGGCGAAGAAGGCCAAGAAGTCGGCGAAGAAGTCCGCCAAGAAGTCGAAGGCGGCGGCGCCGAAAAAGGCCGCGAAAAAGAAAACCGCCGCGAAGAAAAGCGCACCAAAGAAGAAAGCGGCTGCCGCTCCGGCTCCCACGCCGGCTCCGTCGCCGCCGAGCTGGGCCACGCCCAGTCCCGCGCCAAGCTCCACGCCGACATGGGAGCATTCGGGCGACCACGGCGCGGCATCGTCTGGAGACGAGCACGATAACTAGAAAAAGGCGCCCGATTTTCGCCGGGCTAAATCAGCAAGGCCGCAGCATCCGCGCTGCGGCCTTTTGCGTTCATGCGGACCCACGTGCCCGATTCGACCGGAGGCCGTGATTCGGGGACCCGGCCCGCGGCATCGTTCTTGTCACCGCCAGGGATCCACAAGCGCGGCCTAAGGGCGGACAAAACCGGTCAAAATTGTTGTCGGAAAGCAACACACACCGACAACCTTCAGCGGAATGGCCATTTCGCCTAAAAAGTCAGCAGATGCTTGTCTTTTTTGCTTCACCGGCGTGACAGCAGGTTCCAAATTGACGCTGGGTTACGAAATTCAGTTGCAGTCAGGTGTCGCTTGCCCTTTGGGGGCGCCGGAGCCGGGGCTGATCCTTTAAAAGTGATGGGGACCTCAATGAAAAAGATCGTCTTGTTAGCAACGGCGCTGGCAATGGTATCGGGTTCGGCTCTTGCGGCGGATATGCCGGTCAAGGCCGTGAAAGCGCCACCGCCGGCGCCGTTCGAGCCTTGGGATATCGCCTTCGGCGCCGCCCTCATGAACGATTACATCTTCCGCGGCGTCACCCAGTCCAACCACCAGCCGTCAGTGACCGCCTATTTCGAGCCGCGCTACAACGTCACCAAGGATCTGCAGCTCTATATCGGTACCTCCACCGAGAGCATCTCCTTTGCGAACCGCGCCGCGGCTGAAGTCGACGTCTACGGCGGTATTCGTCCGACCTTCGGCGCCTTCGCGTTCGACTTCGGTGTCTGGGGTTATCTGTATCCAGGCGGAGAGTGCGCCGACAACGTCCTTACGGGCGGTATTCCCGGCGGCGGCGTTTGCCCGGTCAGCACCACCACGATCTTCCTCGCCGACGGCAATGTCATGAAGAAGAACGTCAGCTTCTTCGAAGTCTACGGCAAGGTGAACTACACCATCAACGACAACTGGCAGTTCGGCATCAACGAATATTACTCGCCGAACTTCCTGAACTCCGGCGCTTGGGGTGACTACGCGTCGATCACCGGCAAATGGACCGCGCCTAGCACGACGTTTGGCGCCAGCGGTGTCGGCATGTACGTTTCGGGTGAGTTCGGCCGCCAGTGGCTCGGCACGTCGGACGCGTTTTACGGGCTTCCCGGCACGATCTTCGCGGCAGGCATCCCCTATGCCAGCTACGACACCTGGAACATCGGCATCGGTTTCACCTACAAGGTCTTCACGCTTGACGTTCGCTACTCCGACACTGACCTGTCGAAGGGCAACTGCAACGCCTTTACGAGCGCATTCAACGCCACCGGAACGACCAGCATTACGCCGATCAATCCTGGCGGCGCAGGCTCCAACTGGTGCGGCGCGGCGGGTATCGTCAAGCTCTCGGCTGACCTGACGGCGATGACCAATCTGAAGTAAGTTCACTCCAGAGATCACGAGACGAGGGCGGCAGAGCGATCTGCCGCCCTCGTGCTTTTGCCGGCTGAATTGGAATGACCCTCGATTGGCGCGAGGCGGCAAACAGAGCCGGCGTCAGGATCGGTCCACGTAGCGCGGCGGAGGGGGCCGTCGCCGGCCTTGGGGTTGCGTCGCTGTCCATGGCCGCAGCACTGGCTGTGACGGCCGTTCTAAATTAGGACTTTACGCTCACGTTCTCGCCGCGGTTCTGCAGGGCAAACCGGTCGCCTTCGCGAACCAGCGCCACATTGCGCTGGTGGAAGGCAGTCAAGGTCGAGCGATGCCCGATCGAGACGATGGTGGTGTCAGGCAATTTCCCCTCAAGTAGCCGGTAGAGGGCGGCCTCCGACGTCTCATCGAGCGATGCAGTGGCCTCGTCGAGGAACAGATATTGCGGGGCGTGCAACAGCGCCCGCGCGAGCCCGAGGCGCTGTTGTTCGCCGAGCGAGAGCATCCGGTTCCAGTGCGCCTCCTCATCCAGCCGCTCCGTAAGCAGCGGTAAGCCTACCGAGGTCAGCGCATCGTTGACGCGCCCCGCACTGAACGCGCCGCCAGGTGCGGGATAGGCGATCGCGTCCTGCAACGGCCCCACCGGAAAATACGGCCGCTGCGGCAGCATCATCAGTGTGGTTTTGGCCGGCACGGCCACCGATCCGCTTCCGAACGGCCAGACGCCGGCGATAGCGCGGAACAGGGTCGACTTGCCGGCACCGGAAGGACCAGTGACAAGGATGCGTTCGTGGCTGTGAATGCTAAAGTCGTCCGCTGCGACCAGCGGCGTTCCATTGGGCAGCCTGATCAGAAGCTGTCGCAGATCGATGCTGTTACTGCCGGCTGAGGTCACGGCAACGATCGAACCGGGCCCGGTCGCATCGGCCCTGGCGCTGGCGATGGCCATCTCAAATCCGTCAAGACGCGCGACAACTGCCTGCCATTCCGCCATCGTGCGATAAATTGAAACGAAGAACGACAGCGCGGTTTGAACGCTGTCGAACGCCGACCCCGTCTGCATCATGCCGCCAAGTTGGATCTTGTCGGCAAAATAAGCCGGCGCCACTAGAACGTAGGGGAAAATAACCGCGGCCTGAGAGTAGCTTCTGGTGAACGCCGTCAGCCGCTTGGTCCGGCTCATGATGGCGTACCAGTTGTCGACGACACGCCCGAAGCGTTCCGAAAGCCGCTGCCGTTCGGCGCTCTCGCCGG
>VAZG01000367.1 GCA_005885285.1 Alphaproteobacteria bacterium
CGTAACGGCCTTTTCCCGTGATGAAACGGCGGTCTTCCTTGCGCACGACGCTTGCGCCAATGCCTTCAACGCCCATGTCCTGTCCTCCCTGTCGGAAATGTTGATGTCCCGCCGTTTCGCTTCGAGCGTCCGGCGGCCTCGAATGCGGTGGTGCCGAGGTGGTTCTGGGCCGCCGCTATTCCGCTGCCTGCGCAATCTTCATGCGGGAGGCGGCGTCGAGCACCGATCTGACGATATTGTGATAACCGGTGCAGCGGCAGATATTGCCTTCCAACTCGTGCCGGACGGTTTGCTCGTCGAGCTGGCCGCCATGGCGATGGACCATGTAGATCGCCGACATGATCATGCCCGGAGTGCAGTAACCGCACTGCAAGCCGTGATTGTCGCGGAAAGCTGCCTGCATCGGGTGCAGTTCGTCACCCTTCGAGATGCCCTCGATGGTGGTGACGCTGGAGCCCGCGGCTTGTCCTGCCAGCACCGTGCAGGATTTGACCGCCCTGCCATCGATATGCACCATGCAGGCGCCGCATTGGCTGGTATCGCAGCCGACATGGGTGCCGGTCAGGTTCAGATTTTCGCGCAGGAGATGGACCAGCAGCGTGCGGTCCTCGACATCGACCGAGACCGCCTTGCCGTTCACCGTCAATTTGACTGTAGACACGCGTGATACCTCCCGATGTTTTATAATTATTCCGATTAGAAGCAGCGGTGCGGAACTTTGCAACTAGGATTTTTGTCGCGAATGGCCTTGAGATTACCGGGCTGCGCGTGAAGCGCCTTCACCTCCTCCGGGAGTCCCCCGGGAGCGGGCGGTCACCAGAGTCCGGGCGGCTCTCGCAACCGTCGGGAATTTACTCACCTTTATCCATTCTGCCCTAGTTTTGCGCCGGCGGTATCGGGTGCTGCGCGCTCGGCTTCTGGCTGTTTTAAAGAAAGACGGAGGCTTTAAGGTGGGAATGTCCGGGCGTGTCTGGCCGCAATGGCTGAAATTCCCGACTTTACGCATTCGGGCCAAAGTCCTGGCCGGGTTCGCGGCCGTGCTTGCCATCTCGGCAGCCAGCATGGGCATCGCCTATCTGGGATTCGAACGCGTCTCCGCCGGAGTGGCAACCTACCGCAGCAGCGTCTCGGAAGCCGATCTGGCGCGCAATATCGATCGCGAGCTGATCTCGTATCAGGCACTGGCGCGCTACTATGTGGTGACGGGAAAGGAAGATGATGCCACAGCGGCGCTGGCAGCCGAAGCCCGTCTGAAAGCCGCCATCGATCAATCGATGAAGGGAACCAGCAATCCGGCGGGTCTCGATCAGATCACGCACCTGGCCCGGGAATTCAAAGCCTTCAGCAAGATTTTTGCCGATATCCTCAAGGTCAAGCGCGACAGCGCGCTGGTGGCGCAAAATCAGCTCACCCGCGGCGCCAACATGCTGCGTTACAAGCCGGACGATCTCCCCAGCAATGCCAACGAATTGTCACGCGCCGCATAACAGATCGGGGACGTGGTCAAGCTGATCACGGCGATCGCCGAACAGACCAATCTCCTGGCGCTGAACGCGACCATCGAGGCCGCACACGCCGGCGATGCCGGCCGCGGATTTGCCGTCGTCGCCACCGAAGTCAAATCGCTGGCGAGCCAGACGGCGAAGGCGACCGACGAGATCTCAAACCACATTTCGCTCATGCAGGGCGCTACACGGGAATCGGTCGCGGCGATCAAGGAGATCGGCACCACGATTGCGCAGATCTCGCATATCGCCTCGTCGATCGCCGGCGCGGTCGAGCAGCAAAGCGCGGCGACCCAGGAAATCGCGCGCAGCGTCCAGAATGTCGCCGAGGGGACGGAGCAAACCGCTGCCAGCATCATGCAAGTCAATCGCGGCGCCACCGAAACCGGATCGGCTTCCGGGGAGGTTCTGAATTCGGCATCGACGCTATCAGCCGAAAGCGCGCGCTTGCGTGCCGAGCTTGATCGCTTCATGGCAAACATTCGCGCGGCTTAGATAGCGCAGATTACGTAGCCCGGATGGAGCCAACGGGTCGCGCGAATGCGCGCCCGATGACAGGCTCCGCGAAATCCGGGTCAATTCGCACGGTGGACACAGCGGCCCCGGATTACTCTTTCCCGAACTGATATTTCAACTCGGCCTTCGCGCGCTCCAATCGGGTGCGCTGGGTCTTTGGCAGCGTCTTGCCGGCCCGGTTGATATAGAACGTCAGCATCGAAAGCGCCGAGCGATAGGCACCGCCCTTGCGGCGCGAACTGCGCTCGGCCGATCGTTTCAGTGACGCCGCAATCTTCTTCACGCTTGTTTGTTTGAAGACGCCGCGCTTGAGATCGAGGGCATCGCTTTCGCGGGTCACCCGTTGCGACCAGCGTCTCGGCGATGCCTTTCTCGTGGTTTTGCGCGTCCCTGCTTTTCGTGAGTGCGTGCTTTTTCGACGTTCAGCCATCCGTCAACTCCATGTCATACAAGCGAAAAACATCGGCCGACCGGATCGGTTCCTGTGTCGGCTTGGGGGAACTCGTACGCGAGGAACGCGTTGTCGTTTGCGGCAGGGATCACGGCTGTCGCGATCCACTTTCGAGAGCCTTGGAATATTGCGTTCCGAGCGGTTTTCGCATTGGTACGGCGCATGGAGTTGCAGCAAAGTCCGGCAGTGAAGCTTGAGGCCGCCAGTTCTGCGCCGGAGCGGCAAGCCGAAGAGGGCGTTATCGAAACCAGCATTCCCTTGCGGCTCGACAGTCTCTCCTGGAGCGGATTTCATACTCGCATCGTGCTGGCGCTCGGGATCACCTGGATTCTCGATGGACTCGAAGTGACGCTGGCTGGCGCGCTATCCGGTGCGTTGAAGGAAAGTCCGACGCTTAGTTTCACCAATTTTGATATTGGGTTTGCCAACAGCCTCTATCTTGCCGGCGCGGTGCTGGGCGCACTGGGCTTCGGCTGGCTCACCGACCGGCTCGGACGCAAGAAACTGTTCTTCACCACGCTTGCGGTCTATCTCGCGGCAACTGCCGCCACCGCGTTGTCGTGGAGCGTCACGAGCTACGCGCTGTTCCGGTTTCTGACCGGCGCCGGCATCGGCGGCGAGTACACCGCGATCAATTCGACCATCCAGGAATTTGTGCCGGCGCGCTACCGCGGCTGGATCGACCTTCTGATCAACGGCAGTTTCTGGATCGGCGCTGCAGTCGGTGCATCGAGCGCGATCCTGTTGCTCGATCCCGCGATCGCGGGCCCCGACCTCGGCTGGCGCCTTGCGTATTTCACCGGTGCCGTGCTCGGCCTGATCGTGTTCGTGATGCGGATGTGGATTCCGGAAAGTCCGCGCTGGCTGATGATCCATGGTCAACCGGATCGCGCGCATGCGATCGTTGCCGATATCGAACGCTCCGTGATCGGTCACGAGCAAGACCCGCGCCAGCATGCCTGGCCCAAGGTCCGCTTAAGGATGCGCGACCACACGCCGCTTTCCGAGGTCGCCCACACGCTTTTCTCGCTTTATCGGCAACGCTCGCTGGTTGGGCTTATGCTGATGATCGCGCAGGCGTTCTTCTATAATGCGATCTTCTTCACCTTCGCGCTGGTGCTGACCGATTTCTACGGCATCGGTTCGGACAAGGTCGGGTGGTACATCCTGCCCTTTGCCGCCGGCAATTTCTTAGGGCCGTTGGTGCTCGGACGTTTGTTCGACACGCTCGGCCGACGCGTGATGATCACGTTCACCTATGGCGTGTCAGGCCTGCTGCTCGCGCTATCCGGTTATCTGTTTTCGATCGGCGCCTTGAGCGCGCAGAGCCAGACCATCGCCTGGATGGTGATCTTCTTCTTTGCCTCGCCCGCGGCAAGTGCCGCGTATCTCACCGTCAGCGAGACGTTTCCGCTGGAGGTGCGGGCGCTCGCGATTGCCATGTTTTATGCGGTAGGAACGGGAATCGGCGGCGTGGCGGGGCCTGCGCTGTTCGGCGCGCTGATCGATACCGGATCGCGCGGAAGCGTTTTCGCAGGCTACCTGCTTGGCTCGGTATTGATGGTCGCCGCCGCGGCGGTCGCCTGGGCCTATGCCATTGCGGCCGAGCGTCAGCCGCTGGAATCTGTTGCGCGGCCGCTCGCCTTTCTGGAGTAGAATGAGATGATCGAAGATTTGGCCGAGTTGCCCGTGGCAGAAGATCTCGTACCCGAACAGGACGAAGCGCCGGAAGCCGTTCCGGTGCCGCATCTGTTGGCGCCGTATTTGGACGAGACCGCTATTCTGCTGGATATCGACGGCACGCTGCTCGACCTGATGCCGACGCCGCGCGAGGTGTGGGTGCCGCCGGGGCTGTCAAGGACCTTGAACCGGCTGCTGGAGCGAACCTCCGGCGCGCTGGCACTGGTCAGCGGCCGTTCGCTCAACGACATCGACCTGATTTTCGCGCCGGAAGAATTTCCGGCCGTGGGCGGCCATGGCGCGGAAATGCGCGTCGGTGCTGAAGCCGTTGTCACCAATGCGCCACCGATGGACAAGGAATTGAAGCGCCGCCTCGCGGCGATCGCCAAGCTCAGCCCGGGAATCTTGCTGGAGGACAAGGGTTATTCGCTGGCGCTGCACTATCGACTGGCGCCGCATGCGGAGAAGGCCATCTATGAAGCGGTGTCGCTGATCCGGGCCGATCTTCCGAACGCGCCGATTGAAGTACTGCCCGGCAAGTGTGTCTGCGAGATCAAGCATTCCGGCTGCACCAAGGCGAGCGGCGTGCGCGAACTGATGACGCACGCGCCTTTCAAAGGCCGGCGCCCGCTGTTCATCGGCGATGATGTGACCGATGAGTCCGTATTCGCCATCATGCCTGACCTAAATGGCGTGGCATTCTCGGTCGGCCGCCGCGCCAAGGGCGTTGCCGGGCATTTCGACGATCCAAGCGACGTCCGCGAATTTCTTGCGCGGCTGCTCGATGACGAGAACGCCACCGCGCAGACATAATCGGTTTGGTTTTTTCCGGATTTTTTCTTGTCCGCGCCGAGGCCGACGAAAATTTCATCGTGTTTCGCACTGTTCTTGCATCAAATTTTTATTTTCGTGCGAAGCGCTGGTTCCGGCCCGTACAGCCCGATTTTGGTTTCAATTGGTTGGGAGGCTAAAAGGAACCATATTGATGAACGGCAGTTAAATACGGCGCTTCAACGGGAGGGATTTGTGAACCTCGTCGTCGTTTCAAATCGCGTCGCGCGCGGCAAGGCCAATGAGCCCATGACGGGCGGGCTTGCGGCCGCGTTGCTGCCGGTAGTGGAGAACTCCGGCGCGATTTGGGTTGGCTCCTCCGGCCGCGTCCGGGAGGGTTCCCACAAGGAACCGTTCGCCGAAATCGAGGCACTGGGCGCCGGTGCGCTCGCGACGGTCGATCTGCCGGCCGCGCATTACGGCGGCTATTACGAGGGCTTTGCCAACTCGGCACTATGGCCCGCGCTGCACTCCCGCAGCGACCTGATCCGCGCCTCCCAGGAGGATTATTCCTCGTATCGCGAAGTCAACGCCTTCATCGCGCGCGCGCTGTTGCGATTCAGAAAGCCCGATGCCTTGTTCTGGGTCCAGGATTATCACTTCCTGGCGCTCGGCGCGGAATTGCGCGATCTCGGCGTCAGCGAGCCGATCGGCTTCTTCCTGCACACGCCCTGGCCCTCGAGCACGGTGATCGAGGGCGTGCCGCATCATCGCGAATTGATCGAGGCGATGCTCGCCTATGATCTCATCGGTTTTCAGACCGAGGCAGACTGCGCGAATTTCCATTGTTATGTCCGCGCAGAACTTGGACTGGAAATCCACGATGGCGTGGTCACGTCGCATCGTGGCCGGACGCGGCTTACGGTATTCCCGATCGGCATTGACGCCGAGAAATTCGCGCAAGCCGCGACCAAGGCAGTGTCGCACCCCGACGTGTCGCGGCTGCGGCGCAGCCTGAACGGCGAGAAGCTCGCGATCGGCGTCGACCGGCTGGATTATTCCAAGGGGCTGATCAACCGCATCAAGGCCTTCGACCGGATGTGGACCACGCAGCCGTCCCTTTCGCGTGCCGTGTCGCTGTTGCAGATCGCAACTCCCTCGCGCGGATCGATCGAGGCATACGGCCAGCTGCAGAGCGAGGTGGCTAAGCTCGTCAGCGACGTCAATGGCCGCCATGGCGAGGCGGACTGGACCCCGATCCGCTATCTCAACAAGGGTTACAGCCAGGCGGTGCTGTCCGGGCTCTATCGTACCGCGCAGGTCGGCGTGGTGACGCCGCTGCACGACGGCATGAATCTGGTCGCCAAGGAATATGTCGCCGCGCAACATCCGGCCGATCCCGGCGTGCTGGTGCTGTCCAAATTCGCAGGCGCTGCGAACGAGCTCGACACTGCGCTTTTGGTCAATCCGCATGACATCGACGGCATGGCGCGCACCATCGCGACGGCGCTTTCGATGCCCTTGACCGAGCGGCGGATGCGCTGGGAAGCGATGATGACGAAACTGCGCGGCCACACCATCCAGCAATGGTTCGGCGATTTCGTCGAGGCGCTGCAGGAGAGCCGGACCGGCCAGCCCGCGACGGAGCCCTCGATCACCGAGCCGTCGAGCTTGCGGCCGCTACGCACAGTCGGTTCAGGCTCGCGGATTCATTAGCGTTTCAGGATCAATAGCAATACGACACGCCATCGAGGATGGCGCAGCGCGTCTTGTTGGGTGCGTTTGGATCGTCCAGCGGCACGACGCCCTTGCCCTTGCCGACGAACACGCCGGGGCCGACATGCACCGACGATTTGTTGCCGATGATGACGCTCGGATGCGGCGACGCGCTCGATCGCGTGCCGTCGGGCCAGATGATGGCGTCGCCCGACAGCACGCCGCGCCGCCCGTCATTGCAGGTGACGTCGTCGCCCTGACGGGTGCAGACCTGCGCCATCGCGGGGGCGCTGCCAAGCGCGGTCGCCGCGATCAGAAGCGGGAACGCGAGTGCGCGATGGATGGTCATGCTGTTTCCCTTTGGTCGCGGCCGGTCAAATCAGTCGTCGCCCGCGCCCTGTTTCCGGTTCATCGCGGGTGGAAGAGCAATAGCCCCGTCGCTGGTGCGCCTCATGG
>VAZG01000368.1 GCA_005885285.1 Alphaproteobacteria bacterium
TGGAACGCGGTGCGTAAATTGAAAGAGCAGGCGCGGACTGCCATCAACGCCGATGATGAAACGATTGTCACCATCAGCGAACGCGATTGCGGCGATCCTGATTGCGGTGGCGTCCGAACCATCGTGCTCATCATGCATCCGACACGGCCAACCGAGGCCGTCAAAATCGACAAGCCATTCGAGCAGATCACTCAGGCGGACCTTTGCGATGCGCTTGCTCCATTGGCTGTGCGCACCAACCTGTCCGAACCTCTATCGAAGCCGAAATGACCTTCGCTCGCGCCCGCGCGGCGGCGATGCCTTCAGTCTCGACCACGGTGATCGAGATCGAACCGAGATTTCTCGCCGAAGAACACGACCATGAACACGACAAAGAGATCGGCTGCCTCACCGCTGACCGCCCGCTCGATCCCGATCGGTTCATTGCCTGGATTTCGAAGTTCACTCAGGAAATCGGAACCGACATCCTTCGAATGAAGGGTATCATTGCGATGAAGGACGACGACCAGCGCTTCGTGATCTAGGGCGTGCATATGCTTGTCGGCGGCGCTCCTCAGCGTCTGTGGAAATTGAATGAGAAGCGCGACAGCAGTTTCGTGTTCATCTGCAGGGGGCTGCCGAAGGACAGGCTAAAACATGAGTTTGAATCCTGCCGAGTCTGATGCATTCGGTAATGTCGGGACTTCAAAATAATGAATCGTATCTTGCCACGGCGCTATATCCCCTCAGCGCCGCGGCCGCTTGTTTTCGACCTTTTCAGGACCTTTGATCACTTCCCTACTTTCGCTCTCGAGAGCTGGCGGACGTCCGACCGCTCCGGTAACATTCACATTGCCGGCCACTGGCACTTCCTGGATCCAGTTGTACCAGGCAACCGACTTGGGACTGAATTTCCATAGCTCGCCATAGGCAAGGATCATCCCCGTCACCGCAATCATGGTGCAGATGCCAACCACGAGGTGCTGGATCGGTAGCGACCAATCCTGCCAGCCGGGAACGCACGCTACCAAGGCGCGCCCGAGAGCGGGGCCGAGAAGGAAGAGCGACAGTAGCGTGATCAGGCTCAGCGCATTATCAAGCATACTCATCCCCGCGACTATGCGCCGGCGGCGCTCCGGAGCAAGCTGAAAGAGAAGCAAGCTTCAAACGGGATCATCGAGCGAAAAGTCAGCGCACCTTGCTCCAATCGGGGCGGATCGCGCCGGACACGCCGTCGAACGCGGCGTCGGTGAGTTCGGCCACCAACAGGCGATCGTAGTCGACCGGGCCGGGCATGATCGCCCGTCCCTTCGGCACCACCCTGAATCCGACGCGGCCATAGTAGGCATCGTCACCGACCAGCAGCACGAGGCGATGGCCTTTTGCCCTGGCTTCCGCGAGCGCGCGATCGAGCAGTGCGCGGCCGATGCCTCGCTTGCGGAACGGCGGCTCGACCGTCAGCGGCCCCAACAGCAGCGCGGGTGTATCGCCGATGCATACCGGTAACTGGCGTACCGATCCTACCAGCAGCGTACCGATTCGGGCGGTGAACGACAGATCCAGCAGATGATCGACATGCTCGCGAAGCCGGTAGGCGCTCAGCACGAAGCGGCCGGGACCGAACGTGCGCTCGTGCAGGCGTTCGATAGCCTGGGCGTCCTTTGCCGTCTCCGGCAATATTGTCAGAGAGAGATCATTCATGTTGGGGCGCGGGATAGCATCTCGCGGTGACGCGGTCCATCGTCCGCGGCCGCCAAATCAATAGCGCTTCAGTTCTCCTTAATGGCCGGCCGCATCAACGTACCAAACAGCAGACTCCAAAGTGAAAGCATGGCGATGGGAACTGTATAATAGGGTGTGAACACGGGGTGGCTTAAGAAGAACGCGAGATTAATCAGTAAATTTCCAGTGGTGACCAGGGCAAGCTGCCGGATACCGCTCGCGAGGCGCAAACGCAGTATCCAGCCTGTCCACCCAATCGCCAGCGCGAGCAGCACGAATTGCATGTCGGCGGCATATTGGAGGACGGTCCTGAAGCTGAATTCGGGCGGCACCACGTCGACAGCGCCGTAGGTCGTGGCAAACGGGCTGCCGGCGTTGATCGCATTTGCAAATAGCGTCGGCGCCATACCGACGAGGAACGCCAAGGCGAACGCGACGCATTGCAGCAGCGTTTCCTTGTTTGGCATGCGCACGAAGCAAACGAGAAGGAACAGGAAGTATCCGGCCGACAAAAACAGGTTTGGCAGCCTGAAATTGACGGAAAGACCGATCAACAGGCCAAGCAAGATCGTCAGAAGAACTTGGTGGCGCTGCGAGCTGACAAAGAGTTTTGCCGTTAGAAAACCCGCCAACGCGCACACCACCATCGTCGGCGCCATCGAATAGCTCGCCTTGGCCGGATTTATCATGAGATAAGTGGCAAGGCCGCCAAAGCCGCCGGCGAGCACGATCAAGGGGGTCGAGCGCGCACATGAAATTGCGATGATTGCAAAGCCGAACACGATCGTCGTCGCCAGGACATACAGCGGGACGACCTGGAAACCCGGCGGAAACAGCGCCAGCGCCAGACCGGTGCCGGGCGGATATTGTATCACGAGCTTGTTTGCCGCGGGCATCGGGGTGTGACAGGGAGCCGTCGATGTATCGCTCCAGTTCGGAAAGCCGATCTCCTTCAATTTCGCGGCCAGGTAGCGATCGTCGTCGCGGGAAATGTCGGTATTGAAACCGGACAATCCGAAGCGCTGGAACAAATGCGCTTGACGCAAATAGCAGATATCATCATAGACGCCGCGCGCTTCGTTCCAGCGCGACATCGACCAGATATTGCTGATGAGCACCAGAAGGCAGAACAGCCCGCAAAGGATTCTCACGGTCGTCATCTTGCCTGTTAGCGACGCGTTCGATGATGTGAAGAAATTGACCCGCACAACTTTTTTCCTAATCGCCAACGCGCGTTGGTGCCACTCTTAACGCCATGTCCTTAACGCCATGTCGCGATGCGCGCCCTGCCCTCGAGCACCTCCGATATCCGCAGGCGCGTGCCCTTGGTCGTATCCGCCGGCAGCGCCTCCGGCGCAAAGAAGCCGCAGGCGACGATCTCGTGGTTCGGTTCCGGCAGACGATCCTGCCGGAAATGCTTGACGATGTAGACTGCGACATGATCACGGCGGGAAACATGGCTGTTGAAGAACAGGCCGTGCAGGGCGGGATCGCCGGTCAATTCAATCCGTCCCTCCTCCAGAAGCTCGCGCCTTAGCGCGCCGTCAAAGCTTTCGCCGGTCTCAACACCGCCGCCCGGCAAGTGCCAGCCCGAGACGTAGCTGTGTTTGACCAGGAACACGTTGTTGCTGTCGTCCAATACGACCGCGCGGACCCCAAGCGTCATGCCGCGGGCGATCCACCAATAGACATGAAAGATCCGCCGCAAGAATGGCTCGAACCTCCTTCGCAAGCCTGTCAGGTCTGCCGCCATCGAACTACCGGATCATCGATATCATTTTTGATCCTTGCGCGAGCGCGGTTCACTTGCCAATACACTGCCGGGTTTTTGGCCGGGTTTTTGGCAGGAATTTCGAGGGAAATAACGCGATGACCGCGCGCATCAGGCGGACTCCGGCAGGGCGCATGTGATGGCAGCGTTCACCCTCGCCCATTTGTCGGACCCGCATCTGCCGCCGCTGCCCACACCAAGGCTTGCCGAATTGGCCGGCAAGCGTGTGCTCGGCTATCTCAACTGGACCCGCAACCGCCGCAAGTTTTATCGGCGCGAGGTGCTCGACGCGCTGGTATCGGACCTGCGGGCGCAGGCGCCGGATCACGTCGCCATGACCGGCGATGTCGTCAACCTCGCGATCGAGGCGGAGTTTGCGCCCGCACTGAGCTGGCTGAAGGGCGTCGGCCCGCCGGATCGGGTGACGGCCATCCCCGGCAATCACGACGCCTATGTCCGTGCCACCCAACATCGGTTTGCCGAGGTGTTCTCCGACTATCTGCGTGGCGATGACGCCCCCAACGCCGGCGCGACGTTTCCATTTCTGCGCCGCCGCGGACCGCTGGCACTGATCGGTCTGACCTCGGCCGTGCCGACCGCGCTGTTCATGGCGACGGGGAGGCTTGGGCGCGCCCAGATCGATGCGCTCGAGCGCATCCTGATCGAACTGTCCTCCGAACAGATCTTTCGGGTGCTGCTGGTGCATCATCCGTTATGGTCGGATTCGCGTCCCAAACGACTGACCGATTCATCGAAACTGCTCACATTGCTCAAGCGCTATGGCGTGGAACTGATTCTGCACGGGCACGATCATATTCATTCGACGATGTGGTTCGACGGACCGGATGGCAAAATACCGGGCATCGGCGTGCCGGCCGCGTCAGCCCTCGCCCGCGGCCGCCATCCGGCCGCCGCCTATAATCTGCTCACCATCGAGCGCGACGGCAACGCCTGGCGATGCGAGCAGACCGTTCGCGGCGTCGACGACGAATTGCGGGTCCAGGAATTAAAGCGCACGCGGCTACTCTAAAGCGCGATGAGATTAGTTAGATCGTCATCGCGCTTTAGGTTTTTGATTGAGCATGATCTCCGCGCAAACGCGTCCCGCGTTTGTCGCGAGGGAAAACCGGTGTCCACTTTTCCGGCTCATGCTCTAGAAATTTCGCAAGCTCGCAAACAGCGCAAGTCCGAACAGCGCGATCGCGCCGACGAGGAACCCAAGCGCGAACATCCCGAAACTGCGGCGCCGCTTCCCGGCCGGCGCGGAATCGGCCACGGGCGTCACCACCATGGCATGCTCGCGCTCGATGATCCGGCGGGCGACATAATCGGTGACGGCATCGACAATAGCCGGAACATCATGGGATTCGGCGAGCACGGTGCGGCCGAACCGCGTGTCCTGCACGAAGCGGTAGATGCGCTTGTCACGCCCCATCAGCACATGTGCGACCACGTCGATCCACAGCCGCGGCGTCTCGCCCTGGCTGATGCCGCGATCGAACAGGTCGATGTGTTCTGGCACCTGAGCAAACAACGGATCGAGCGCCTCGTTCAAGATCTCGAGCCTGGCGACTTCGGCATCGCGCAACTCGACCACGACGCCGGTACGATCGGCGGCCTCGATCCGAGCCTGGCGGAGCGCATCGCGCAGCCGCGTCGGTCGTATCTCGCTCGCGTTGCCGGTATTCTGCGCGTCTGACATCGTTGTTTCGGCCTTGTCGGGATGAGTCTTCGGCTCGTTTAGCCTATCAGTAACCCGTTTGGCCGCAAAGGCCGTTTATTCCCAATGACTTGTAGGGTGCATTGGCTTTTTTGACGCATTTGCTTGACGCGAACCGGTACCCACTTCGCTGGAAAACGCTGTGGAAGCCAAACGGCCCCACCCGGCAAAGCCGGATGGGACCGCTGGTCCTTGGGCCGTTTCTTGATCGGTCGGCAGCGAGTTCAGGCCGGAACGCGGGAGGGCTCTTCGACGATGGAAAATCGCACGCCGGCCTTGTGGCGGTTCTCTTCCGAGACGACGCGCCAGGCCTCCTCGGCCTCCTTGCGGGTCTTGAACGGACCCTGCACCTGGGCCGAGCCTTCCACGAGCTTGTGGAAGTTCATCGAGCCGAACTCGCCGCCAATCACCCAGAAATTGCTGCCTTTGGTCATCTTTAGTCTCCTGCTTGTTCGGCTTTGCTTTATTCAGCCGCCTGAACCCTGATGTCCGAACCCGGCTTCTTGAACTGCGCGGCTTCGGTCGAATCATGGAGTGCGGTGGTCGACGAGGTGCCGCCGGTGATGGTGGTCGACACCAGATCGAAGTAACCGGTGCCGACTTCGCGCTGATGGCGTGTCGCCGAGTAACCGAACTTCTCCGAGGCGAACTCGGCCTGCTGCAGGCGGGAATAGGCCGCCATGCCTTCAGCCTTGTAGCCGCGCGCCAGTTCGAACATGCCGTGGTTGAGCGAGTGGAAGCCCGCCAAGGTCACGAACTGGAACTTGTAGCCCATCGCGCCGATCTCGCGCTGGAATTTCGCAATGGTCGCCTTGTCGATGTTGGCTTCCCAATTGAACGAGGGCGAGCAGTTATAGGCCAACATCTTGCCGGGATAGACCTTATGCACGGCCTCGGCGAATTCCTTTGCTTCTTCCAGGTTCGGCGTCGAGGTTTCCCACCACAGCAAATCAGCGTATTTCGCAAACGCGATGCCGCGCTTGATGCAGTGAGCGAGACCCGTGCCCGGCTTGAGGCGGAAGAAACCTTCCGCGGTGCGCTCACCGGTGACGAACTCGCGGTCGCGCTCGTCGACATCGGCGGTGATCAGCTTGGCGCTCTCGGCGTCGGTGCGCGCCAGCACGAAGGTCGGCGTGCCGCAAACGTCGGCGGCAAGCCGCGCCGCAACCAGATTGCGCTCGTGTGCCGCGGTCGGGATCAAGACCTTGCCGCCCATGTGGCCGCACTTCTTTTCCGATGCGAGCTGGTCCTCGAAGTGAACGCCGGCCGCACCTGCCTCGATATAGGCCTTCATGATCTCGAACGAGTTGAGCGGACCGCCGAAGCCGGCCTCGGCGTCGGCGACGATCGGCACGAACCAGTCGATCTTGGCGCCGCCTTCGGAGTGCTCGATCTGGTCGGCACGCTGAAAGGTGCGGTTGATGCGACGGCACAGTTCAGGTCCCGCATTGGCCGGATAGAGACTCTGGTCCGGATACATCGCGCCCGCGGTGTTAGCGTCGGCGGCGACTTGCCAGCCCGACAGGTAGATCGCCGGCAGACCGGCGCGCGCCTGCTGCATCGCCTGATTGCCGGTGACGGCGCCGAGCGAATTCACAAAGGGCTCGGTCTGCAAGGAATTCCACAGCCGATTGGCACCCTTCTCCGCCAATGTGTAGGCGATCGGCACGGAGCCGCGCAGCTTCTCCACCTCGGCAGGCGTATAGGGGCGGCTGATGCCATCGAAACGCCCCTTGGGCGCGGGAACCAGCTCTTCAAAGCTCTTTGCCATCGTATTCTCCAATCGACATTCGTGACAGTGCATTGCGAAACGCGTGGCGAGAGCTAAACGCTAAACTTATTAATTCGTACAGGCCGCTTGCCTTCTAATGATGATGTCATGTAACATATACACTTGTCATATATGTCATTTTGTCATTTTTGTAACAAAAGTTAATGAAGCTGCTATGCCTGCCGATTCCGGAAAGAAGCTTTTTGTCGGCCCGCGCTTTCGGCGCATCCGCCAGCAATTGGGCTTGTCGCAGACCCAGATTGCCGCGGGTCTCGGCATTTCGCCCTCCTACGTCAACCTGATCGAGCGTAACCAGCGCCCGGTGACGGCACAGATCCTGCTGCGGCTGGCGGAAACCTATGACCTCGATCTGCGCGATCTCGCGACCGCCGATGAGGACCGTTTCTTCGCCGAGCTGAACGAGATTTTTTCCGATCCGTTGTTCCGCCAAATCGACCTGCCGAAGCAGGAACTGCGCGACCTTGCGGAACTCTGCCCCGGCGTGACGCATTCGCTGCAGCGGCTTTACGCCGCCTATACCGAGGCCCGTCGCGGCGAGACGATGGCGGCCGCGCAATTCGCCGATCGGGAAGACGGTGCGCGCTTCGAGGCCAATCCGATCGAGCGTGTCCGCGACCTGATCGAGGCCAACCGCAATTATTTCCCCGAGCTCGAGCAGGCGGCGGAACATTTGCGCGACGAGTTGAGCGTGGGCGCCGAAGAGCTGTTCGCGGCGCTCGCCACGCGCCTGCGCGAAAAGCATTCGGTTGTCACCCGCATCATGCCGGTCGACGTGATGCGCGAGACCTTGCGCCGGTTCGACCGGCATCGCCGGCAACTCCTGATTTCGGAATTGATCGACGGCCCCGGCCGCACCTTCCAGCTCGCGTTCCAGATCGGGCTCGCCGAATGCGGCGGCAGCTTTGATGCGATCATTGCTCGCGCCGGTCCGCTCGACGACACGCCGCGCCGGCTCTACCGCATTACGCTTGCGAATTATTTCGCAGCAAGCCTGATGATGCCCTACCAGGCGTTTCATCACGCCGCGGAGCAGCTCAGCTACGACGTCCACGTGCTGGCGCAGCGTTTTAATTCCGGCTTTGAGCAGGTCTGCCATCGCCTGACCACGCTGCAACGGCCGAATGCGCGTGGCATTCCATTCTTCATGCTGCGCGTCGACAATGCGGGCAATGTCTCCAAGCGGTTTTCCTCCGGCACGTTTCCGTTCTCCAAATTTGGCGGCACCTGCCCGTTGTGGAACGTGCATTCGACCTTCGATACGCCGGACCGCCTGCTCAAACAGGTGATCGAATTGCCCGACGGCAGCCGCTATTTCTCGATCGCGCAGATGGTGCGCCGGCCGGTGGCGCCGCATCCGCAAGCCCAGCCGCGATTTGCGATCGGGCTCGGCTGCGAAATCCGCCACGCCGCGAAACTGGTCTATGCTGCCGGCATGGACCTGGAAAAAGCGGAAGGAACACCAATTGGCGTCAACTGCAGGCTTTGCGAGCGCGAGAACTGCAGCCAACGCGCCGAACCGCCGATCACCCGCAGCTTGATCCTGGACGAGAACACCCGCCGGGTATCGTCGTTCGCGTTCTCCAACGCGCGGGAGCTGTGAGGGGTCCGAGCCGCCAGCCTCGTCAGCGCAACGACGTGACGAATTTGTAAGGTGTGGGAACGGACGCGGCGCCGTACTCACCTTGTTGCTCGAATTGGCGCGCGCACTTCCACCTTCGCTCTTTGAGCCGCGGCGGACGGGTTGCTTGAAGCCCCCTTCCCACACGCAGAATGTCGTGTAAAGCAGCCGCAAATCCTCTGACCTGAGACTGGATACAGACGATGTTTGTTTCATTTTTCCCCCGTCCGAAACTGTTTTTCCTCTCCGCCATCCTCTGGACGGCGCTGGCGATGGCGTTCTGGTATGGCTTTGCCGGCAACCTCATCCCCCAGTCTGGGCCCGGAGGTGTCGGCGTGGAGATCTTCTGGTCGCCACTGTCGCTTTGGTTCGACCTCTATTTTGCAATTTGCGTCGCAATCTTCGCGGGCGGCTGGATGGTGTTCGCGCCGCATCCCTGGGCGCTGTGGTCCATTCTCGGTTCCGCGCTGATCCTGTTCACATCTTATTTTCAGGTCCAGGTCAGCGTCGCCATCAACACCTGGTATGGGCCGTTCTACGATCTCGTCCAGGCCGCGCTTTCGAAATCGAAGCCGGTCACCGTCGAACAGTTCTACAGCGAATTGTCGACCTTCGCCGGCATCGCCCTGGTCGCAGTCGTAGTCGGCGTGATGACGCGGTTCTTCGTCAGCCACTACATCTTCCGTTGGCGGACCGCGATGAACGATTTCTACATCGCAAACTGGCCGCAGCTCCGCACCATCGAGGGCGCTTCGCAGCGCGTGCAGGAGGACACGATGCGGTTTGCGACCACCATGGAAGGTCTTGGCGTCAATCTGATAAGCGCCGTGCTGACACTGCTGGCCTTCCTCCCGGTTCTGGTGAGGCTCTCCAGCAATGTCACGGCGCTGCCTTTGGTCGGCTCCATCCCCTACCCGCTGGTGTTCGCCGCAGTGATCTGGTCGGTGCTCGGAACCGGCGTGCTGGCGCTGATCGGCATCCGGCTGCCAGGGATCGAGTTTTTCAATCAGCGGGTCGAAGCGGCCTATCGCAAGGAGCTCGTGCTCGGCGAAGATGATACGGCGCGGGCCGATCCGCCGACCGTGACCGAGCTGTTCGGGGCCATCAGGCGGAACTACTTCCGGCTTTATCTGAACTTCATGTACTTCAATGTCGGCCGCATCGTCTATCTGCAGACCGATGTGATTTTTCCCTACATCCTGCTCGGACCAACGATCATAGCCGGCAAGATCACGCTTGGTTCGATGAACCAGATCCTGAACGCGTTCACGCAGGTCAGAACCTCGTTCCAGTATCTCATCAACTCGTGGAGCACGATCGTCGAACTGATTTCGATTTATCAACGGTTGCGGGGTTTCGAGGCCAAGATCGGCGGCGAACCACTGCCTGCGATTGAGATGCGGTCGGAGCCGAAGCCGTTGTGATCGTCCGATTCCCGGGAAGCGGTGCGAAGGGATCGAACCCCTACAGCACTTCACCCCGGCACGCGGCCCTTGATCGCGTTAGCCCACGCGCCGTAGACGACGCGCCCCGCGCTATCCGTCGGCATGCGCGCGCGGACGGCTTCCCGCAGCCGCTTCAGGTCATCGGGCGCCATCGAGGCGACAACTGGCGCGATGCTCGAGCCCAAGGTCGATGCACTCCAGAAGTCGTCGAAATCGGCAAAGCTGCGTTGCACGTCGATCCTTCGGGTTTCGACATCGACGAGACCGGCGCCCTTCCACAGCCTTTGCAGTGCGTCCATTTTCGAGACGTCGGAGCTTGGCGGACGAAGCGGAGGAAAACCCATCGCCAGCAGTTCGGTTTGCACCGGTTGCAGCGGAAAGCCGCCGCCGGCCATGTCCCATGCATAAGCCGCGACCGCGCCGCCAGGCGCGACCACGCGTACCATCTCAGCCACGCCCCTGGCCGGCTCGGGGACAAAGAAGATCACCAGCGCCATGATCGCCACGTCGAAGGCGCGGTCCGCGAACGGCAGCGCCATCGCATCGCCCTTGCGGAATTTTGCCATCGCTGCCCCGCTTCGGGCGCTTGCATAGGCCAGTTGCCCATCCGACGGATCGATCCCTTGAACGTCCGCGGGTGCGCCCCTGGCTACAATCAGCTCGGTGAACGCACCGTTGCCGCAGCCGACATCGATCCATTTCAGGCCTTTGCGCGGCGCCAGCCAATCGAGAAAGATATCGCCGGCAAGCCTGCTCCAGGTGCCCATCATCCGCTCATAGGCGGCGCCGTCCTCGAAGCGGATTTGATGTTCAGCCATCGGATGCTCACCTTGGTTCGAAGCCGCTCGAAGCTTGATCCTCGAGCGGCGCTTCGCCGGTTGTCCTCTCGTTATGCCAACGTATGCACGATCACCGGGCCGGCGACCGCCGTGGCTGGCCCGACGAGGAGAGGCCCGAGGTCTTGCTCGATCCAGGCAAGCGCCCGCCTGTTCGCTTCCTCTGCCCCCGCGTGATTGTTGAAGAGGCTGATCGCGGTCACGGTGTCGTCGGGTGCGTAGACCACGTAGTAGGCCATGAAGCCTTCGACGTCGCTGATGATCGGAATGGCGCCCTCCTTGATCCGGCGCGCCAGTTCCTCGGCCGTGCCGGTCTTTGCTTTAGCCTGACGGATGGCCGCGTACATGAGATCCTCCTTACCGCGCCGCATCAAAATCGCAGGCCGGTTGCCCGCTTGCGCCTCGTCATTCTACGCTTCCGGCAGCGACTTCCCGATTCAATTTTCAAAGAGCTGGCACATGGTTTCGTGTTCTCGCGGCGCAGATAGCGCCCGAGTGATGCACGAACGTTTCGCCCAATAAAGCAAGAGGGCGCAGGGAAAGCCGGATGCGCGATGCACCCGCAGCCTCGCACGCAACAAAAAAAGCGTACGAGCGTCGTCACCACAGGTTCACCGAAACGTTCCGGCCTTCCCTGCGCAATGGATTTAACGGCTTATAGCGCGCTCTCCTCGGCGACGAATTCGTCTTGTCACCGTCGTCTGCGGATTAAAGGATTGTCTAAGCCCGGTTGGGCCGACGCGCCTCCGCAAACTTGACATCAGCAACGGATGCCAGGACCACACGGTTTTGCCGTCCGCTGCAACGTCGTTCGTCTAGCGCGCCTTGATCGCTCACAGGCCAAAGCCCGCCCTGCGATCGGCTTGCGCGCCTGACGCTGCCGCGTCCACCGCATCCCGCACCCAACGTCCGTGACGATCGCGATACGCCCCTCTGTAGTGTGGGCGGGATAGCGCGGAGCAAATCGCTGATTTGGGGTAGCCGTCAAGCTTTCCGGTTGTCGCGAGCAAAGCATACCCGTGCGGCTTAATTCCATGTTGACGAAGCGGTGGTGTAATCGCCCTTGTGCGGCCTCTAACTCTAGCCCGACGGGCAAATTGCGGATGTGGCTTCGCCGTCCGGTCGCCGCGATCGCAGACGGGCCCTATCGAAAATGGCAGCCGATGCCAACCTGTACCTATCGGCGCGAAAGGCGTTGCGAACGGTGAGTTTAGCTGCCCTTCTGTCTCCCAAAGCTCCTCACTCAGCGGCCCTGGAATCACCAGATGCGACCGTGCAAGCGAATTCCTCGCGTGCGCGCTTGAAGCGCCCATAGCGTAGCGCGAGCGTCGGCAACACCAGAAGGTTGAGTGCCATCGATGTCAAAAGGCCGCCCAGGATGACGACTGCCATCGGTCCCTGAATTTCACGGCCGGGATCGTTCATACCGATAGCGAGCGGCAGGATGCCGAGCCCGGTCACGATCGACGTCATGAGGATAGGCGTGAGCCGGTCGGCGGCTCCCGCGATCGCGGTCTCCAGTCCCCACGGGCGACCTTCGACCTCAACAAGATGCTCGTAATGAGCAATCATCAGGATCGAGTTGCGCAGGCTGATGCCGAAAAGCGTGACGAACCCAACCATGCCACCCAGGGTCAACAGCCCGCCGGTCGCAAAGACAGCCAGCACGCCACCGACCAAGGCAAACGGCAGGTTCGCCAGGACCAACAGCAGATTGCGCCAATTGCGGGTGATGATGGACAGCAAAAGAATGATGCCAACGGCAGCGATCAACGAATTGACCATGAGGTCGCGCTGGGATTGCGATTCCGCTTCCGCCGCACCCGCGAACTGGATGTAAGTTCCTGCCGGGAGGTCGACCTTGGCGCGGATCAGGGCCTTTGCCGCTTTGACGAAGGAAATGAGATCGGTCCCGGCGACATTGGCGGTCACGGTCTGCACGCGACGCGCCCCCTGGTGCAGGACCTGATAGCGTCCTGAAGTCTGATAGATATCCGCGATCTGCTTGAGCAGAACATAAGCGCCGCCCGGACTGCGCAGGGGCAAGTCGCCGACTTTGGTGATATTGTCCCGGCTGGCGGCGTCGAGGATCGTGATGACGTTGAAGACCTGATCGCCTTGATAGGTCTGGCCGACGATATCGCCCTGATATGCGGCGCGGATCAATTCGAGCACCTCGACCGCGTCGAAACCCCAGCGCTCCAGATCGGGTTTGCGGAGGTGGATCGTGAGTTGCGGCAGGCCAGGCGGCGATTGGACCTGAACGTCCGTCGCGCCGGAGGTTTCCTCCAGCGTCCGGGCAATTTCCTGCGCCTTGCGATCGAGCAGGTCGAGGTCGTTGCCGAAGACGTTGACCGCAACCGCCGCCGTGTAGCCCGAGAAGGTCTCCTCGATCCGCTCGGTGAGAAAAGTCATGACGGCAGCGTTCACGCCGACGAAGCCCGCGAAGGTTCGTCGAATATCCGCTTGCGCCTTTTCGGCGTCGTCTCCCGATAAATCCGGCTTCAAATCCACTTCGAACTCGCTGTAGTGTGGACCCCAGCTATCCTCGGACTCCTCCGCTCGTCCCGCGCGCTGCGCAACCGAGCGCACCTCGGGCAACGCTCGCAACGCCTCGACGATACGGCCGCCGATGCGCAGCGATTCGTCGATCGAGGTGCCAGGCACCGCGGACATGTGGACGACGAAGTGCCCCTCCTTTAGCTCAGGCATGAAGCCGCCGCCGAAAAACGGCAGCGCGGCACAGCCGGCAATCGTCAGCATCGCCGCGGCCGTCATCAGTGTGCGGGGGCGTTGCGCGAGCCGTCGCAAGAGCCTTTGATAGCCGGCGCGCGTCCACCGGATCGTCGGCGGATCCCGCGTCGGCACCCTCCCCGGGAGAAGCGCCATGGCAAGCGCGGGTGTCACGGTCAGTGCCACCACCAGCGAGGCAAGCACGGCCATGCTATAAGCGAACCCTAACGGCGCAAACAGGCGTCCGGCGG
>VAZG01000604.1 GCA_005885285.1 Alphaproteobacteria bacterium
TGAAGTCGATGATTTCATCGCGATGCTGAAGCGTAAGAGCGTCCTGAAAGACGATGATCACTTGGGGGCGCTTCTGAGCCAGCATGGCGAACGCCGGTCCAAAGTCTGCCGGTTCGCGAACCCGTTGGGGATCGAGCACTATTCTCAAAGCACGGCCGGCATTTTGGGTATCCCTCCAGCCGAGCGACACAGAGGGGTTCGCTTCGTTCCAGAGAACTATGCCTTGAGAGAGATCCGGCATCATCTGTTTGAGCAGTTCGAGACGTTTCGCACTTAATTCCGCGGTAGGAATTGCGCCGCCCGTGACATTACAGCCTGGGTGACCAAGACTCGCCACCACGCCCGTTTCAACGGGATTGATGGCGTTCGGAAAAACTATGGGGATAGTCGTCGTCGCATTTTTGGCAGCGAGCGCTGCAGGCGTCGTTACCACGATTATTATATCGACATTCTGCTGAACCAACTCTTTCGCAAGCTGCTGGAACCGGTCCGCATGGCCCTCCGCATATCGCCGCTCGACGATCAGATTCCGACCCTCCTCGTACCCCAGTTCCTTGAGACGATCGAACAACGGCTGATAGAAAATCTCGTTTCCATGCGCGAGAAAGCCCATCTTCCAAACCCTGAAGGGTTGGGAGAGCGAGGAATACGGCCGAAAGCCCAGCGCGAGCCCGCCAGTCGCAATAATGAGAAGATCACGTCGTCTCATGGCCCGACGCCGCCGCCCAATGAAGTGCATGGCAACGCGCCTCAGTCGCGTCACTCCATGAGATTACCTCATCGGTCGGCGGACGCAACGAAGCAGCTTCGTCTCTTGTCACGTCAGTCTGATGACTGCTTACGGCGCTGAGCGGAAGTACACCAGCGAGATCGTCTGCTTCCGGTTTTGCCCCGAATGTATGGACCGGCTGCCGTTCGCAAGTGAGGTGGTGCTGTCGGAAGTCGCTGATATGTATCCGGCCTGTTGATCGGCGCGCGGGCCGTGGCCTTGATGGGAATACGCACGCACCTTTGATCTCATTAGCGGACAGACCGTCGAGCGGCCATTCGGGGCACCAGATTCAGGGTGCGTCTATCGATCCGTTCCATGCAGATCCTCAATTGCGAACTTGGTCGAGACAGCAGCGGCTAGTCTAGATCGCCACGGCCTCAAGATGGGTATCGAAGGCCTTGTCGTGGCGCAGGACGCTCCAGGCGATACGGCCGAGTTTGTTGGCCAAGGCGACGGCGAGCTTGTTCCTGTGCAATCGCTCCGATGCCGTCTTCAGCCACGCGCCGAAGCTGTATCGGGGCCAGTTGTGCGGGCGCATCAGGAGCACCTTCGCCGCCTGGATCAGCAGCGTGCGCAGGTACTTGCTGCCCCGCTTGGAGATGCGGCCGAGGATCGACCGGCCGCCGGTGCTGTACTGTCGGGGCACAAGGCCGAGCCAGGCGCCAAAATCGCGCCCGCGCTCAAAAGCCTCTCCCGTGCCGATCGCGGCGACAAGACCGGTCGAAATCAGCGGCCCGATGCCAGGCACGCTCATCAGCCGCTGGCACGTGGCCTCGACGCGGCTGATTTCTTCGATGTCGCTGGTGACAGCCTCGATGCGCTCGTCCAGCCCGCACCAGTCTCCATAAAGACCGAGGATCAGCTTAGCCGTTCGTGGCGAAATCTCGTCCTTCCGGTTCTCCAATATCGCGAAGAGTGATTTGCGGAGGGTGCGCAAGCCGGACCTGACGGCGATACCCTGCTCAATCAGAAAGGCTCGGATCTGGTTGATCGTCGCCGTCCGGCGGGACACCAGCCGGGACCGGACGCGGTGACAGGCCTGTAGGTCGAGCTGATCTTGGCTCTTCTCCTGGACGAAGCGCAGGTTCGGCCGCAACGCTGCTTCGGCAATCGCCTCGGCGTCGTTGTAATCATTCTTCTGCCCCTTCACGAACGGTTTGACGTAGATCGCCGGGATGATCCGTGGCTGGTGTCCCAAGGCGCGGAGAGCTCTGCTGACGAAGTGCGCGCTCAAGCAGGCTTCCATGCCGACGATGCACGGCGGCAGCTTCTCGAACGCGTCTTTGAGACCCAATCGCCTGATCTTCTTCCGGAAGGCGATCTTCCCGTCGACGCCTAACCCAACAAGGTGAAAAACCTCCTTGCCGATGTCGACGCCGATGACCGCCAGTGATGCTGTGTCGAACTCCATCTTCGGCTTCATAGCTGCTTCTCCTGTTCACGGCCGCTAGCCGGTAAAGGCTAGCTCAGGTGGGGGAAGCAGCCGGTCCATCCCATTAGCAGTCATCCAGGAGGCGAGCCGATTAACGAGCCGCTCATTTTCGCGCTGAAACTCGAGCAAGAGCATCCGTATCTGAAAGAGCGCGGGATCTCGCCCGAAATCGTCGCGGAGTTTGGTCTCGGCTAATGCAGCCGCGGCACCATGGCGGGGCGCATCTGCATCCCGATTCATAACGAGCGCGGCGAGCTCGTCGCCTACGCCGGCCGCTGGCCCGGCGAAGACGTGCCGGAGGACACCGAGCGGTATAAGCTGCCGGCGAAATTGCAGAAAACCCGGCGAAGTCTGCTGCCTTTTGCCTGCGCGGTTTGCCGAAATGTGTTTTCACTCTTACCTTGGTGTCTCCCGTGAACGAGGTCTTCCCAAGTACCCTGTCGTCGTTCGGCCTTGTTCAGAACTTGGCGGCTGTCCGTGTGGATGGCCGCCTCTTCTTCACGAATCCCTTTTCGGGCGAGGAACTATGGTTAACCAAAACCGTTTCGTGCATTGGCACGATTCGTTCAGCACCCCCCAGCGACGCGATCGTGCCAATAACGAGGGCATTACTCCACTCGT
>VAZG01000605.1 GCA_005885285.1 Alphaproteobacteria bacterium
AGACGGTGGAAGCCTCAGGTGTCTCGGCCGGGGCCCATGTTCGAGAAGTCGTCGCCTCGGCCGATCGGCCGTAGGTAGTTTCCGAAGCTATCCGTGATCGGATATCGCCGGCATGTTCAATAGGTGCGGGCACCCAAGGGTCGTGCGAGTGGGTTTGAAAATCCTCTACCGAAATCCCCGACGACCCGGCGAGGCCGGCATCAAGCTCGTCCCCGATCAGTCGCAGAAAGCGGCAGAGAGGGAGATCCTGGAACGATTGGGCTTCACCGTAATCGAGATGACGCCTGTGCCCTTCACTCTTACGCGCCATACCCGGCCGGCAATTTGCCGAGAACATTGGAGGGTAAGATGAACGATTTCGGTCGACTTCTCGAAAAAGAAATTCCGCGGCTGCGGCGCTATGCTCGTGCCTTGGGCAAGACGTGTTCGATGAAGGCGAGAGCGCCATCAGCGTGCGGGCCTGGGTTAGCGCCGAGGCGCCAGGCGGCGCCCGCTGCCGTGCAGGCTGAAACACCCGAACTTGGGTCATTCGCGGCGGCTCCTACTCCCAGAGGCGCAGGCCCGACGAGCTGATCCGGCAGCCGCGCGAAAAGGTACCCACAAGTCTCACCGTGCCGAAATTAGGTAATTTCCGAACCTAGCGCTGACCTCCGCTGAACCCTAGTGTCGCAGATGGTCAGCCAACGAAACGCTGTCTTCTCAATACTGGAGGAACCCCGCGCCAATCGCAATCAACGTACGGCTCGACTCTTAGCCCGAAGGCATTGACAGACATATCGAGATCGCCGCGCCTGGCGACCTGCCGACAGTCGTAGAAGCAGTTGACGCTTGCAGGAGGTGGCGATCGTCCGAGATTGGTCAGCCTCGCATCAAACAACTGGTGAATAGGACACCGCCGATAACCAATGCCGTCCAAATTAGCCCGATCTATGCATAAGGAAAGCACGTCTCTACGGCGTTGATTTGGACGCTCACGTTTTGGTTGTACTTGGCGATGCGGACATGGGGTATCGTTGCCGCTGTGGCGGGGGTTGTCGGGTCTGGATTGGGTAGGCGCTGGAGGTTGAAGGGGAGCGGACGAGTTTTGGGGCAAACGCCCCGGCTCTCAGGTGACGAGGCGCGGCAGGCGGGTGAGGAGTGTGGCGAAGATCGCCTGGTCGGGGGCGCTCGATGGCAGGTGGATCTTAAACTGGGTTCTCAGCTCGACAACGCGGGCGGCGATTTTGATCAGGCGCAGCCGCAGGGTGTCGAACTGCATGACGCGCCAAGTCGAACGTTTGGGCATAACGCGGCGCATCGACCATAAGAGCCAATAGGCGCCGGCGTGCAGGAACAGACGAAATTGGTTGGCCTCGGCCGTATGGCAGGAGGTGCGATCGGCGGCGAGGTGGTTCTTCCACGACTTGATGTGGTTTTCGGCTTGGCCGCGGGCGCAATAGAGCCGTTCGTAAAGGTGCTTGGCGCGGCCGCCTTCCAGGTTGGTGACAATGAAGCGAGTGTCGGTTCCCTCGGACCCGGCCTCGACGCGGGCGATGATGCGCTCGACCCGGCTCCAGCTCTCGGCGGCATCGTAGAACTGCATGAAACGGCGCATCTTGCCGCGGTTCGGCGCCACCCCGGCCTTTGCTGGGGCAGGCTCCTTGAAGCATTCAGCCGTGCTCTTCTCCAGCGCCGTGACATGGCGGCGCAGAGCCACATTGGGGGCCAGGCCGAAAACCCAATCGACCCGGTTCGCTCGACACCAGTCGAATACTTCTGGGGCCGCATAGTGACTGTCGGCGCGCAGCAGAATCCCGACCCTGGGCCAATGGGCACGGATGGCGCCGACAAGGCGGCGCACAAAGCCGCGAATCTCCACCCCGCTCGGCCGCTTGCCCGGCCGTAGCAGCGCGGTGACGAACCGCCCCTCGCCGTCAAACACAACAATCGGCTGGAACCCATAATCGTCGTGGTAAGCGTTGAACAGCCGCAACTGCTGGCCGCCGTGCACCCGGTCGAAAGTATCGTCGATATCGAGAACGATGCGCTTTGGAACGGCTCGGAACGAGCTGCAGTACTGCTCGACCAGCGCCCGCCCGAGGCGCAACAGCGCCCGCAGGTCGGGAAGATTTTCCAGCCGCGAGATGGTCGATTGCGAGCACAACTCCTCGCCCGAGGGCAGGCGATCAAGCGCCAGCTTGAACATCGGGTCGGCGCGCAGCGTGTCGGCGTCGTTGCCGTCCTCGTAGCCCGCGGCAATCATCAGCATGCGAAACCGGATGATCTGCGCCAAGCGATGCACGACCTTCTCTGGCATCCGCGGGTCCCTGAGACAGCCGGCCAAGCGGTCGGCCAATCCCAGTCGGCGTTCGATCTCGCGCAATGCCAGCAAGCCGCCTTCCGAGGACAGCCGGCCACCATCAAAACGGGCGACCACAGCCTTGCCTTGCACCGGTGACAGACCCGGCAGAAACGGCGTAGCATCAACCATGGCGGGTGCAGCTCCGGTTGATCCGAGGGTTCAGGCTCATCACCAAAACCTACACTGAATCAACCTCTTGGGCTACATCTGCCAGCCCTCACGCATAATCCGGGCTAGCAAACGCATCGGTGCCGGGGTGGAAGCCGTACCCAGCACATGTCGCCTCGTCCTGACGGAGAAGTTCCTCGGGAGAAACATTGCCAAGGCAAGCCAAAACTGCGAACCCCAATCCGCGTCGCTGTTTCGGGTCATCTGATGCGCCTGAGCCAAATCGGCACGTGAGGACTACCCAGAGCTTTTCTCTATCGCTCCAACCTCATCAGCATGTCGTCCACCCGCTCGACTAGGATCGC
>VAZG01000369.1 GCA_005885285.1 Alphaproteobacteria bacterium
CATGGTGAAGGAATAGATGTCGGTCTCGGGCACGGCGCGATTGTCGAGAATCCATTGCCCTACCGTGACCTGCCACAATGTATCGGGATCGTTCAGCAGCCGGTTTCCGGCGAGCAGAAGCAGCGCATAGACACCAAGGCCGACCCATAGCGGCAACAGCCCTCGCATGGGGCTTGCGGCTTCATCGGCATGCGCGACGGATATCGTCATTTCCGGACCTGGTCCCTACCGGCTTGGAACCAGGGGATCGAAGCACGCCAACGCATAATTCCAGGTAAATCCGGCCGGTGGATTGTGGCAGTTCACCCGATAAAGCCCGTTTTTGGCCACACCCGCGCTCAAATCAGGGTCATAAAACCTCTAAATCCGCGAATTGCGCGGCCTGTGAGGGCGATGCCGATGAAGCGTTACGTGTGGCTTGGGTGGCTGATAGCCATGGCGGTGCTGCCCTTTGCGCAAACCGCGCAGGCCGGCGGCGCCAGCGAATATGAAGCGCTGGTCGCAACCCACGCCCAGGCCAACGGCGTGCCGCCGGCCCTGGTGCATCGCGTGATCCTGCGTGAAAGCCGCTACCAACCGCATCTGGTCGGCCACTGCGGCTGCATTGGGCTGATGCAGATCAAACTCGCGACCGCCCGCAGCCTCGGCTACACCGGCGACGCCGCAGGGCTGCGCGACCCCAACACCAACCTCACCTATGGGGTCAAATACCTCGCCGGCGCCTACCGCGCTGCACATGGCGATCATGCCCGCGCCATGCATTATTATGCGAGCGGCTATTACTACGCCGCCAAGCACCAGCGGCAGGCGAGAAACCTCACCGACGCCAACGCGCTGGTTCCCGCAAGGTAACCCGTCCTCGTTCCAGGCGCGCAGGATAGCGCGCAAGCTCGGCCACGATGGCGCGGTGTCCGTTGACAGCCCAATCCATCGGCCTACATTAGCCCTGTTCCGAGGGGAGCTCCGACGAGGAGCTGAGATACCGCAAGCTTGGACCCGTTTCTTGAGGGTTTGGGACCGCGGTGACCCTTTGAACCTGATCCGGGTCATGCCGGCGAAGGGACAGGGATGTACCAGAGTTCAGGACCGCGGGGGGATTCTCCCATTTCCGTCATCGGCGCAGGCATTGCCGGCGCCTGGAACGCGTTGCTCCTGGCGCAGGCCGGCCATCCCGTGACCGTGCATGAGCGCAGTGACGCCACGATGAGGCAATCCACCAGTCACTGGGCCGGCGGCATGCTCGCGCCCTGGTGCGAGGCCGAGACATCCGAGCCCGTGATCAGCCGGCTCGGCATCCGCTCGCTCGATCTCTGGCGTCGGCATTTTCCGGAAACTTCGATCAACGGCTCGCTGGTCGTGGCGCATGCGCGCGAGCGCAGCGACTTCGAACGCTTTGCCAGGCACACCACGGGCCACCGGCGGCTCGATGCGCGGGCTTTGGGTGAGCTCGAGCCTTCACTGGAAGGCCGCTTCCGCGACGGCCTGTTCTACGCGGACGAAGGCCATGTCGAGCCGCGGCGCGTGTTGCCGCAATTGCATGCGCGGATCGCCGCCGCCGGCGGCACCATCCAATTCAACAGCGAGGCGAAGGCCGATGATCTCGACGGCATCGCGATCGATTGCCGCGGCCTTGCCGCGCGCGACATCCAGCCAGGCTTGCGCGGCGTCAAGGGTGAGATGATCGTCGTCGAGACCGATGAGGTCGAACTGTCGCGCCCGGTGCGGCTGATCCATCCGCGCTGGCCGCTCTATGTGATCCCGCGCGGCGACGGCCGCTTCATGCTGGGGGCGACCTCGATCGAGGCGCAAGATAGCGGCGTCAGCGTCCGCTCGGCGCTGGAATTATTGGGCGCGGCCTATGCGGTGCATCCGGCCTTTGCCGAAGCGCGCATCGTCGAATTCGGCTCAGGGCTGCGTCCGGCCTTTCCCGACAATCTACCGCGCATCGCGATCGACAAGGAAAAGATCGCGGTGAACGGGCTCTATCGCCACGGCTTCCTGCTGGCGCCCGCGCTGGCGGAGCTGGTGCTCGGCTATGTCGAGCGCGGCGTGATCGACAACGAGGTGATGCAATGCGCGTGATCGTTAATGGCGAGCCGCGGGAGATCAGCGCATCGCGGGTCGATGCGCTGTTGAGCGAGCTCGAATATGAGGGCACGCATTTCGCGATCGCGCTGAATTACGACGTGCTGCCCAAGAGCCGCTGGGCGGCGACGCCACTGAAGAATGGCGACGAGATCGAGATCATCACGCCGCGGCAGGGAGGGTGAAGATGAAAGTCGCTACTTGCTCGTCATACCGGGGCGCGCAAGCGCGAACCCGGAATCTCGCAGTTACCATTTCGCTCATCACTTCGAGATTCCGGATCGGTCCACGTTGCGGACCGTCCGGAATGACGGAGAACAAAAGATGCTGAACTTCTACGGCCGCGAATTTTCCTCCCGCCTCTTGATAGGCAGTGCGTTGTACCCCTCGCCTGCGATCATGCAGGGGGCAATCCGGACATCGGGCGCGCAGATCGTCACGGTGTCGCTGCGGCGGGAATCCGCCGGAGGCAAGACCGGCGATGCCTTCTGGTCGCTGATCCGCGAACTCGATGTGACCGTGCTGCCGAACACCGCCGGCTGCCGCAGCGTGCGCGAGGCCGTGACCACCGCAAAGCTCGCGCGTGAACTGTTTGCGACCTCCTGGATCAAGTTGGAGGTGATCGCCGACAACGACACGCTGCAGCCCGACGTGGTCGGCTTGGTCGAAGCCGCCGATATCCTGATCAAGGACGGCTTCGAGGTGTTCCCCTATTGCACGGAAGATTTGAGTGTTGCGATGCGGCTGGTCGATGCCGGCTGCAAGGTGGTGATGCCGTGGGCGGCGCCGATCGGCAGCGCGAAGGGCATCATCAACCGCGACGCGCTGAAACTGTTGCGCGACCGCCTGAGCGACGTGACGCTGGTGGTCGATGCCGGCCTCGGCGCGCCGTCGCACGCGGCGCAGGCGTTGGAACTAGGTTACGACGCTGTGCTTTTGAATACGGCGATCGCCAAAGCCGCCGATCCCGTGGCGATGGCGGGCGCGTTCCGCTCCGGCGTCGAGGCCGGGCGCTTGGCTTATGAGGCCGGGCTGATGGAAGCCCGCGATTTCGCCTCTCCTTCCACTCCAGTCGTTGGGACACCTTTTTGGCATGCCGTATCCTGATCGCCACGCGCATCCTGATCGCTTTTATCCCGTCGTCGACAGCGTCGCCTGGGTCGCGCGCCTTGCATTGCTTGGCGTCGGAACGGTGCAGCTGCGCGCCAAGAACCTCGAGCACGCCGAGGCGCTGGAGATCGTCCGCGATGCGCTTGCGGTGACCAAGGGCACGCCGACAAACGTCGTTGTCAACGATTATTGGCGCGCGGCGATCGAGGCTGGCGCCAAACATCTGCATCTCGGCCAGGAGGATTTGGCCGATGCCGATCTCCAGGCCATCCGCGACGCCGGCCTGACGCTTGGGCTTTCCACCCACGACGACGAAGAACTGGCGACCGCGCTGCGCGCAAAGCCCGACTACGTCGCGCTTGGGCCGATCTTTCCGACCACGCTGAAATCGATGCGCTTCGCGCCGCAGGGCATTGCAAAGATCACCGAATGGAAGAAGCGCGTCGGCAACATCCCGCTCGTTGCGATCGGCGGCATCAAGTTTGAGCAGGCCGCCGAAGTCTTTGCTGCCGGCGCGGATTCCATCGCCGTCGTTTCCGACATCACCCAGAACGCCGATCCCGACGCGCGGGTGCGCGCCTGGCTCCGAATGAACGCGGAGGCCGCGTGAGAAGAATTTCCACGAGCGTCATTCCGGGGCGCGCGGCAGCGCGAACCCGGAATCTCGCGCCATAACGTCGAGATTCCGGATCGGTCCGCGTCGCGGACCGTCCGGAATGACAGATAAAAAAGGAGGATAGATTATGAACATCCGCTCCAACCCCGACACCACGCTTCCTGCCGTCACCACCGGCCCGCTCCCCTCATCGCGCAAGATCTTCGTCACGCCCGACGCAGCGAGCGATGTGCGCGTGCCGCTGCGCGAGATCATGTTGAGCGAAGGCGCCGGCGAGCCCAATCTCTGCGTCTATGACACTTCCGGGCCCTACACCGATCCAAACGTTGTGATCGACGTCAATGCCGGACTGCCGCGCAACCGGCTTCGCTGGGTCAAGGAGCGCGGCGGCATCGAGGAGTATGAGGGACGGCCGGTCAAGCCGGTCGACAACGGCAACGTCTCCCCCGATAAGGCGGCGAAGGCGTTTTCCGCCTATCACAAGCCTTTGCGTGGCTTGGACGGCCACAAGATCACGCAACTGGAATTTGCCCGCGCCGGCATCATCACCAAAGAGATGATCTATGTGGCGATGCGCGAAAACCTGGGGCGCAAGCAGCAGCTTGAGCGCGCCGAGGCGGCTCTGGCCGACGGCGAGAGCTTTGGCGCGGAAATTCCGGCGTTCATCACGCCGGAGTTTGTGCGCAGCGAAATCGCGCGAGGACGGGCCATCATTCCCTCCAACATCAACCACGGCGAACTCGAGCCGATGATCATCGGTCGCAACTTCCTAACTAAGATCAACGCCAATATCGGCAACTCGGCCGTCACGTCGTCGGTCGAGGAGGAAGTCGACAAGATGGTGTGGGCGATCCGCTGGGGTGCCGACACCGTGATGGACCTTTCGACCGGGCGCAACATCCACACCACCCGCGAATGGATCCTGCGCAACGCGCCGATCCCGATCGGCACCGTGCCGATCTACCAGGCCTTGGAGAAATGCGACGGCGACCCGGTCAAACTGACCTGGGAACTCTACAAGGACACGCTGATCGAGCAGTGCGAACAGGGCGTCGATTACTTCACCATCCATGCCGGCGTGCGGTTGCCCTACATTCATCTCACCGCCAACCGCGTCACCGGCATTGTTTCGCGCGGCGGCTCGATCATGGCAAAGTGGTGCCTGGCGCATCACAAGGAGAGCTTCCTCTACACCCACTTCGGGGAGATCTGCGACTTGATGCGCAAATACGACGTGTCGTTCTCGCTCGGGGACGGCTTAAGGCCGGGCTCGATCGCGGATGCCAACGACCGCGCGCAGTTTGCCGAACTGGAGACGCTCGGCGAACTGACAAAAATCGCGTGGGACAAGGGCTGCCAGGTGATGATCGAAGGCCCCGGCCACATTCCGATGCACAAGATCAAGATCAACATGGACAAGCAGCTCAAGGAATGCGGCGAGGCGCCGTTCTATACCTTGGGGCCGCTGACCACCGACATTGCGCCCGGCTATGACCACATCACCTCCGGCATTGGTGCGGCCATGATCGGCTGGTTCGGCTGCGCGATGCTCTGTTACGTGACGCCGAAGGAGCATCTCGGGCTACCCGACCGCAACGACGTCAAGACCGGCGTCATCACCTACAAGATCGCTGCGCACGCCTCTGACTTGGCCAAGGGCCACCCGGCGGCGCAACTGCGCGATGACGCTCTGTCACGGGCGCGGTTCGACTTCCGCTGGGTCGACCAATTCAATCTCGGCCTCGATCCTGAGACGGCGAAGAGCTTCCACGACGAAACGTTGCCGAAGGAAGCGCATAAGGTGGCGCATTTCTGCTCGATGTGCGGCCCCAAATTCTGTTCGATGAAGATCACGCAGGACGTGCGGGATTACGCCGCGACGCTGAACGATCCAGCGGCAGTCGGGATGTCGATGGCGGGCACCATCGAGGATGGCATGGCGAAGATGTCGCAAAAATTCAAGGAGATGGGCAGCGACCTTTATCTGGATGCGGAGAAGGTGAAGGAGAGCAACAAAGTGTTGTGAGAAATGAGGCATGATCCGCTATGACGAGCATGCTGAATTTCAGATTACCCGCCGGGCCATCCTCAAGGCTTGGATCGAACAGACGCTGCGCGAGCCTGATCTTGTTGAGGAGACAGGCACGCGCAGGTCTTTCTTCAAGTGCCTGCCCGAACGCCGTATCATGCTAAGGGTCGTGACACCTACTAACGATCCGGAGTATGGTTGGAATCGAAATTCTCGATGCCTCAAAGCGGGCGGGCAATCCGGAAACTTTGAAAAACTACAGTTTTGAGCTTCCGGGCGTCGCGTAATTCCTCGCAGACCCGTTAGGCGGATCGGGTCAATACATCTCTCGGAGGGCGGGTTACGGCTTTGCCTAACCTGCCCTTGCGCTGCAAATCAACACGGACGCGCTACGCACTCGCGAACGACCTGCGGCCTTTCGACTTGCAACCGTCTCGCTTTTGCCGCACGACATGCGTATCCGCCCCATCGCAAAGGCGGCCACCGCCTCGGCACAGGACGCGCCGCGGGATCGGGGCAAACATTTCCTACAGGAGATTCTTCATGCGTCGCGTTACCGTCCTCTATGCCGCCGTCGGCATCGCTGTCTCGGGCCTTGCCGTCGTCAGTCCCGCGCAAGCCGGCTATTATGTGATCCGCTGGGACAATACCGGCGTCTGCCAGATCTGGAATGAGGACCTCAGGTACAAGCCAATCTCATGGCCGTCGGAGTACAAGGTCGTCAGCAAGCCCGTTCCGACCTTCGCTGCCGCGATGGCCGTGCAGGAGAAGATGCGGCTGCAGCGCCGCTGCACCCTCTAAAGCGCGATGAGATCCAGTTAGATCGTCATCGCGCTTTAGGTTTTTGATTGAGTATGATTTTTTCGGAAAACCGGCGTCCACTTTTCCGAATCATGCTCTAAGGGGGCGAAGGACGAGATGCTGATGAAGGGTGGGCAAAGGCGCACCTGCGCCGTGCCACCATCCTTCACAGCCCGTAGCAAGCGTAGCACGGATGAGCGGAGCGATATCCGGGGGCCATAGACCCGCATGTCGCTGCGCTCTTGCGGGCTACGTTACTCCTCGCTACCTCAACGTAATCGCGAGCCCGCTTAAGTCCGCGTTCGCCATCAGGCCCACTTGGCGGCCGGACAATTCCAGCACCGCGCCCTTCTGGTTGGTCAGCACGATCGCGCGGGCGCCGCCGCCGACCGCGAGCCCGGCGCCTGCCGCGCCGTAGACGCCGGCGACATCCGATGGCCGGTAGATGTTGCTCACCCGGCCGCGCAGCACCGTCTTCGATCCGCCAAACACGAGGCCGTAATCCAGTCCGCCGGTGGACAGTGCGTAGCTCCGCCCGCGAAAATTCAGCACACCGCTGCCGCCCGAGCCGCCGATGATCCATCCCGCTTTGTAAATCGTGAGGTACACGGTGCCCTCGTCGGCATAGCCGGCGGAAGATAAACCGGCGAAAGCCGTCAGCGCGAGGAGCGCAACACGAATGGTGGATGGCATCTTCATTGATACGGTCTCCCTTGGAATTGTGAGCGGGCATTGCGGCGCAAACTGATTCGCGCTCGCAGGGATTGTAGCGAGTCCCGCGCCTTTGCGCTAAGCTCTGTCGCACGCATTCCTTGAGGCAGCGATGAGCGGACTCAAATTTAACGAAGACGCCGCGCGACAACTGGAGAGGGTTTACCTCACGACGGACGTGGTCGCCCAGCGAGCGGAGACCATGAAGCAGCTTGCTCTCTCGCCCGGGGAGCGCGTACTCGACATCGGTAGCGGCCCCGGCTTCCTCTGCGAAAGCATCGCCGCTGCCGTAGGCCCTACCGGTGCCGTCACCGGTATCGATATTTCGAGCGATCTGATTGCGCGTTGCAGGTCGCGAAATCCGCCAGACTTCCTTTCGTATGCCGTCGGCGATGCCACCGAGATTGCCGAGCCCGACGCTTCGTTCGATGTCGTCGTGTGCACCCAGGTCGCGGAGTACGTCCCGGACGTCGACCGAGTTCTTGCCGAGACTTTTCGCGTCCTTAAAGTAGGCGGCAGGGCCGTGTTCGTTGCAACCGATTGGGATAGCGTCGTATGGCATTCCGGAAAGCCGGATCGGATGGCTGCGATGATGAGGTCCTGGGAGTCGCATTGTGCGCATCCGCATTTGCCGAGGTCGCTGCCGGCTCGTTTTGCCCGCGCAGGCTTTCGGCTCGACGGCGCGACCGTCTACTCCATCCTCAATCTGCAATGGCACGATGACACCTACAGCAAGGGTCTCGCGGCCTTGGTGCGGGATTTCGTCGCCCGCAAGAACGAGCTTCCTTCCGAAGATCCCAAGGAATGGTACGACGAGTTCGCCCGATTGAGCGAAGCCGGCCAGTACTTCTTCAGCAGCAATCGCTATATTTTTCGAGCGTCACGACCGATCCCTTGATCAGTTGGGGCGCAATTCCGCTTTGTGTCACCGGCCGGTTCGCGATAAATTCAGCCTCCATGGTAAGGCACGGCAACGATGCATGATCTTACACCCCTCTCCGGATTGTTCGGCGGTGCGCTGATCGGGCTCGCCGCCGCGGCCCTGATGGTGTTGACCGGACGGCTCGCCGGCGTGAGCGGCATCTTCGGCGGGTTACTGACATCACGCCCGGCCGATCGCGGGTGGCGGCTGGCGTTCGTCGCCGGGCTGATCGCAGCTCCGCTGGTAGCTTGGCTCTCGGGCGCGCCGCTGCCAAGGCCCGCGATGGCGTCCAATCTCGCGCTGGTTGCGGCCGCCGGCTTGCTTGTCGGCTTTGGCAGCCGCATGGGCAATGGCTGCACGTCGGGCCACGGGGTATGCGGCTTCGCGCGGCTTTCGGCACGCTCGATTGCGGCGACTGCCATCTTCATGTGTACGGCCGTCATCACGGTGGCGGTCGTCCGTCACGGCTTCGCGTGGGATGCGACGCTCGCCTTCGTGATGGCGGGTGCGGTTGCAGTGTCAGCCGCCGGTTTCGCGCTTGCGCGACGACGCGGCGCGCCCGCCCTTGCGGCGAGGTATCATTGGCCCACGCGGAGCGACATCGACACGCCACTCGCGGCGGGTGCGGTCCTGTTTGGAATCGGCTGGGGCTTGGTCGGCATCTGTCCGGGACCGGCGCTGGTCAATCTCGCTGGGCTCAGCGTGCCAATCGTTGTCTTTGTCGCCGCCATGGCACTCGGCATGCTGGGCTATGAACTATCGCGCATGCGTGGCGCATCGGGTACGGCAGCGAGTTCCGTTATCACGTCGCGAGCGGACGGGTGACCTCATGACTTCGATCAAACACTTCCCTCCGCCGCCCGGCATCAAATCACCACCGCTCTCGTTCGCCACACGCGTCGGCGACTTGCTGTTCATCTCGGGCATCCCGGGCTTTGACGACAAGGGCGCGCTGCCGGACGGATTCGAGGCGCAGTTCGGGTTCGTCGTCAAAAACATCAAGCGCGTGCTCGATGAAGCCGGCGCGACCTTGCGCGATCTGGTTAAGGTCAACGTGCTTTTGACCCGCGCCTCCGACGTCGCCGCGATGAACGCCTTGTATGCGGGAGCTTTCGGGCCTGCACCCTACCCCGCGCGCACGACCTGCGTGGTCCAGGCACTGCCCGATCCAAAAATGCTGATCGAGATCGAGGGCGTGGCGTCGTTGGCGGGACGATGACCCCTCGCATCGAGAGGGTGGGCAAAGGCGCTCTTGCGCCGTGCCCACCATCACATCGCGAGACGATCCATGGTGGGCACGCTTGCGCTTTGCCCACTCTACGAATTTCAACTCACCTCGCCTTCATCAGCGCATCGCGCGCCGCGGTCAGATCCAGAAACGCCTGCGCGCTGCCGCCGGCGTCCGGATGCACGGTTTTGGCGGCGCGCTTATAGCCCCGGTGGATTTCCGCAGCCGCAAGGCGGCAGCCGAACGGCAAGCCCAGCATCTGCCGGTAGCATTCGTCCTGCGTCATCGGTTTGGCGACGAAACTGCGCCTACCGAAACGGGGCGTCGCCAGGTCGTGCAGTGTATCTCTGAGAATGCCGAGGCGCCGGCGCGCAGCATCGGTGATGGTGCGGTCTGCGCCTTCCTGCAATGCGCTGCGCAGGATCGGCAACGCCCTGCGACGCCGCCCGCCGCAACGTCTCGTCTTCACTCGCGCCGGCGATTTCGGCGGCAAGCCGCGCCGCCTCGGGCCAATTGATTTCGACAGCCGACGATCCGCGGTCGACCGCCTGCCTCCAATCGGCGAGCTGTTTGTCCATAACGACGCCAATTGTGATACCCATGACTTGCAAGGCCAGGGCGACGTATCCGGCCGCTTAATTTTGAATTAACCTGTCATCTGCCTCGAACCGGAGCTTCGCATGCTGACGCTTTACTCCTACCCCACGCTGTTCGGCGTCGCCGACAACAACGGCTACGGCCTGAAGGTATTCGCGTTCCTCAAGCTTGCGGGCGTACCGTTCGCCCACGAGCATATCTTCGACGCCTCGAAAGCGCCGCGCGGCCAGCTTCCCTACATCGTCGACGGCAGCGACACGGTCGGCGACAGCGAGACCATCCTCGGCTACGTCAGCCAGAAATACCACCTGACCATCGATGCGGCGCTGACGCCGGCGCAGCGCATCCAAAACCTGCTGATCACGCGCATGCTCGACGACCTCTATTGGGTGATGTCGTATTCGCGCTGGAAGGATGAACGCTACTGGCACGCGTTCCGCGATGCGCTCAAGCGCGAGCATCCGAGCCTGACCGACGAGGGCCTCGCCAAGGCACAGGCGTTCAATGCCCAGCGCTACTATTACCAGGGCATCGGCCGCTACGAACCCGACGCCGCGATGGCGCGCGGGCTCGCCGACCTCGCCGCGATCGCGGGTCTCATTGCCCCGAAAGGTTATGTGCACGGCGAGAAGCCGACCGGCATCGATGCCGGCATCTACGGTTTTATCGCCAACATCTATTTCTACGACATCGATACGCCGCTCAAACAATTCGTGGTCGCGCATGACAACATCGTGCGCCACTGCCGCGCCATTCACGAGGCCGTCAGCACATGACATAATGCCGGACCGCATTCCCAAAAACAAAATGTGGAGGAAACAGCCATGGCTCTCCTGCAAAATCACATCGCCGTCGTCACCGGCGCGGGCTCCGGCATCGGACGCGCGATCGCGTCCGGTTATGCCCGCGAGGGCGCCCGCGTCGTGCTGCTCGACGTCAACGAGAAGGCGGCAGCCGAAGTGGCGAAGGAAATCCGCGATGGCAGCGCCAAGGCGGACAGTTTTGCGCTCGACGTGACCAGCCGCGATGACTGCGTCGCGGTCGCAAGGCAAATCGCCGATAAGGTCGGACAGGTCTCGATCCTCGTCAACAATGCCGGCATTGCCCGCCGCAACGGCATGTTAGGCGCGCGTGAGGCGGTGATCAGCGATTGGCAGGACATCATCGCCATCAACCTCACCGGCGTCTTCAACGTGACGCATGCTTTTCTCGAACCGTTGCGCGCGGCCAAGGGGCGCATCGTCAATATTGGGTCCATTCAATCGTTCGTGCACCTGCGCACGCCGAGTTCGCCGGCCTATACCGCCTCAAAGCACGGCGTGCTCGGCTTCACCAAGGCGCTCGCCGCCGAGCTCGGCAAGGACGGCGTGCGCGTCAACGCGATCGGCCCCGGCTTTATCGAAACGCCGCTGAACGAGAAGGTGCGCGCCACCAATCCGGGGCTGGTGCAGGTTTTCATGGACCACACCCCGCTCGGCCGCGCGGGCAAGCCCGAAGACATTGTCGGCCCGGCGATCTTCCTCGCCTCCGACCTGTCATCCTACGTCTCGGGCTCGATCGTCATGGTGGACGGCGGGTACAGGACGATCTGAGGGAAACGCCGATGTCGAACGCCCCGCACTACGAGATCGACGTTCCCCGGTTCTGGGACGATCCCTATCCTGATCTGGCCCGGATGCGAAAGCACGCGCCGATCGCGTTCGTGCCGCAGCTCGGCTCGACCATCTTCACCCGCCGCGACGACATCTTCACGCAGGAGAAGCGCATCGACGTATTCTCCTCGCATCAGCCGGCCGGGCTGATGAACGTCCTGATGGGCCACAACATGATGCGCAAGGATGGCGAGGCGCATATGTCGGAACGCGCCGCGATGTTTCCGTCGGTGTCGCCGCGCGCCGTGCGCGACACCTGGCTGAAGAAATTTCAGGCCCATGCCGACCGCATCATCGAGGAGCTCGCGCCGGCGGGCCGCGCCGATCTCTGCAAGGCACTGGCGCTGCCGCTGTCGGCGGAATGCCTGAAGGACGTCACCGGGCTGACCAACATGCGGTTCGCGGACATGGACGCGTGGTCGCAGGCGATGATCGACGGTATCGCCAATTACACTGGGAATAAGGAAGTCGAGGCGCGCTGCCATGCCGCCACCGCCGGGATCGATGCCGCGATCGACGACATGATCCCGGTCGTGTCAAAACATCCCAACACCTCGATTCTGAGCGTGCTGCTGGCGGCCGGCCAGAACATCGACAGCATCCGCGCCAACGTCAAGCTCGCGATCTCGGGCGGCCAGAACGAGCCACGCGACGCCATCTCAGGCTCGGTCTGGGCACTGTTGACCCATCCCGAGCAGCTCGCGTGGGTAGCCGAGGGCAAAGCGAAGTGGATCGACGTGTTCGAGGAATATGCGCGCTGGATCGCGCCGATCGGAATGTCGCCGCGGCGGGTGGCGAAGCAGTGGAGCTATGGCGGGGTCGATTTCGAGCCGGAAGACCGCGTGTTCTTCATGTTCGGATCGGCCAATCGCGACGAAGCGTGCTTTGGCGATGGCGATCGTTTCGACATCACCCGCGACACCTCGAAAAGCATCGCCTTCGGCGCCGGCCCGCATTATTGCGCCGGCGCCTTTGCCTCGCGCGCGATGGTCGCCGATGTGGCGCTGCCCAGGATCTTCGCGCGCTTGAAGGGCTTGCGCCTCGACAAGGCAGAGCCGGTCAGGATTGGCGGCTGGGCGTTTCGCGGCCTGCTCAATCTGCCTGTCGCGTGGGACACGGATTGAGCCGCGAATTCCAGGGCTCTACCCGAACCTGAGCCGTGAGCGCTCCCTCGCCTTCTCCGCCTCGATCGCGCGGTCGCGCGCCGGCGCGTGCGTATGCAGCGAGGTCAGCAGGCGACGGGCGGTTTCCGAAACTTCCTTGACGGCACGCTCGAACGCCGCTTCGTTGGCCTGCGAGGGCTTGTTGAAGCCGGAAAGCTTGCGCACGAATTGCAGCGCCGAGGCATGGATTTCATCCTCACTCGCCGGCGGATCGAAATTAAACAGCGTCTTGATGTTGCGGCACATCGTCTTTCTCCTCTGCCGGGGACGGCACTGAACACCTCTCTCAAGGACGATCGGGTAACGCAAATTGCTACATCACCGCACATTTTTGTCATAGAATGGGCCGTCCGTTTATCCCAATCGTGCGATGAGGCGAGTTCCTTTCCATGTCCCACGTCACCTACAAGATCGTCCAGCACGACGGCGGCTGGGCCTATACCGCCAATGGCGTATTCTCCGAACCGTTTGCGACCCATGCCGCGGCACTTGCCGCCGCAAGGCGCGTTGCTGGCGAACAGCGGGTGCCCGGCCGCACCGAGTCGATCGAGTATGAGACTGCCGACGGCAAGTGGCACAACGAAACGGCCACGGGCAACGACAGGCCGGAGACCGATGTCGAGGACAGCGCGTGAGTGAGGCTAGCGTTCGCTAGCCGCCCATATCGCGCCTACCGTCAAAACGGAACCTGCGCTCCGAGCCGCGTAAAGAAGGCCCGACCTTTTTGCGTAAGCCGCAACGCGCGCGGGATCGGCAGCGGCGTGACGCATCGCGTCTCGACCAGTCGCGCCAGGATCGCGTTGGGAAATGGACCGGCGAGATGCGCAACGCGCTCGGTCCAATCGTTGCAGAGGCGCAAATGCGCCTCGCGCACCGGCTTGAAGTCGATCTTTTCAGATCTGCACCAGGCCAAGCCTTTCTCCGTGACGCAACCGGTTCGATCGCCGACCGTGACGATACGGCGGCGGATCAGCGCGTTGGAAAGCGCGACGCCAAGCTGGCCTGCAAGATGACCGTAGCAGGTACGTGACTGACGCAATGGTTCCGGCAGCCGCGCGCGCTCGCGATCGAGCTGCTCCGCCTTTGCGGCCAGATCGACGAGGCTTTCGATCAGTGATGCGACATCCTCATCCGCAATCCGGTAATATCTGAACCTGCCTTGCGACCAGACCGACAGCACTTTCGCATCCACCAGCTTTTGCAGATGCGCGCTGGCGCTTTGCGGCGATACGCCCGCCGCGATCGCCAATTCGCCCGCGGGCATCGCCTTGCCGTCCGAAAGCGCAGACACGATCGCCTCCCGCGCCGGATCGCCCAACGCGTCCGTGATCTTCGAAAAACCCGATTGCACCGACTGCTGGATGCGAGTCATTCAAACTCCTGTCGCCATTATACCCGGTTCTGGGCCGCGGCTCATTTCAGAATTTGATGAAACGTCGCGCACGCGGCCTGGCCCATTCTGCCGCCGTCAACCCTAGCAGAAGGGAACCGCCATGACCGGTACTACAAACCACCGAGACACTGAACGCATCTATCAGATGTGGGACGACGCACTGGGCAAGAAAGACCTCGAGGCATCGCTGTCGCTCTACTCGGACGATGCTTCGATCGAAAGTCCGCTCGTTCAACACCTCATGAAGACGAAACAAGGCACCGTCCAGGGCAAGGATAACTTGCGCAAATTCATCACCCTGGTATTTGCGACCAATCCGCCGCAGCGCAAGCGCTTCAGGACTGGTTTCTTCAGCGATGGGCGTGTGATCATGTGGGAATATCCCCGCGCGACGCCGCAGGGCGACCAGATGGAGCTCGTGGAAGTCATGGAAGTCCGGGACGGACTGATCCAGCGCCACCGGGTCTACTGGGGCTGGTACGCGCTGAATGTGTTGAACGGGCGCTAGGGAATATTATCTCCGTGCGGTGCTTGTCTCTCGGAAGCGGCCCGAACAAGCGGGCATGCAGCCGCGCGGAGCTTTGCGAGGCGGCCATGCGGTGCTAGTTTCGCGGCTAGCCCTTCCGCTTTTCCGGAGCACGCCCATGGCTGATCTTGCCGCCAGCGATCTCGCTACGATCTATCCGAAACCAACGCCGCGCGTCGTCGCCAAGGCGCGTCCGGAGATCGACGAGCACGCCAAGAAATTCATCGCGATGTCGCCGTTTTGCGTGCTCGCCACGTCAGGCTCGGACGGCAGCGTCGATGCTTCGCCACGCGGCGGCAATCCGGGGTTTGTCCATGTCGCGGGGCCGAGCCTAATTCTGATGCCGGATCGCTCGGGCAACAACCGGATCGACAGTTTCAGGAACATCGTCGAGGGAAGCGGCTTGCTGCAACTGATCTTCTTCGTGCCGGGGATCGACGAGACTTTGCGCGTCGGCGGCAAGGGCCGCTTGACGGCGGATCCGGGTTTGCTGGCATCGATGGTGGAATTCGGCAAGCCGCCCCGCGCGGTCCTGAGCATCGAGGTCACTGAATCCTATTTCCATTGCGGCAAGGCGCTGATGCGCGCGCGCCTATGGTCATCGGATACGAAGGTCGAGCGATCGGTAATTCCGAGCATCGCTCAGATAATCCACGACCAGACCAAGCTCGGCGAGCCGGAATCCCAGGCCGTGGTGGAAGAGCGTTACAAAACGCAATTGTAAGGAAATTGTCTGCGCGGCACACGCGTTATGCCAAGGTTGGCTGTCGTACCCCGCGGCCTTCCTGTCAGTAACGCCTCTTGGAATACTGGATCACCCGCTTTCGCGGGTGATGACGGCTGTTGGCGTCGTAAGACCGTCTTAATGCTCGCTCTCGAGCCCGCCGACGTGCTTCTGGGTGTAGAGCTCAAGGCCGATGCGGCCGATCACATCAAGCTGGGTTTCGAGGAAATCGATGTGATGCTCCTCGTCCTTCATCAGCTTC
>VAZG01000370.1 GCA_005885285.1 Alphaproteobacteria bacterium
TCAGCGCCGGACGAATGCCCTGGAAGAACAGATCGCTCTCGAGGTAGATCTGACCGTCGGTAATCGAGATCACGTTGGTGGGAATGTAGGCCGACACGTCGTTGGCCTGGGTCTCGATAACCGGCAGCGCGGTGAGCGAGCCCGAGCCGTGCTCGTCGTTCAGCTTGGCGGCGCGCTCGAGCAGGCGGGAATGCAAGTAGAACACGTCGCCGGGATAGGCTTCGCGGCCCGGCGGGCGGCGCAGCAACAGCGACATCTGGCGATAGGCGACGGCCTGCTTGGACAAGTCATCATAGATGATGACCGCGTGCATGCCGTTGTCGCGGAAGTATTCGCCCATGGTGCAGCCGGTGAACGGCGCGATATACTGCATCGGCGCCGGATCGGATGCGGTGGCGGCAACGATGATCGAATATTCCAGCGCACCCTGCTCTTCCAGCACCTTGACGAACTGGGCGACGGTGGAGCGCTTCTGGCCGATCGCGACGTAGATGCAATACAGCTTGATCTTCTCGTCGGTCTGCGCATTGAGCGGCTTCTGATTCAGAATAGTGTCGAGCGCGATTGCGGTCTTGCCGGTCTGGCGGTCGCCGATGATCAATTCGCGCTGGCCGCGGCCGATCGGGATCAAGGCGTCAATCGCCTTCAGGCCGGTCGCCATCGGCTCGTTGACCGATTTGCGCGGAATGATGCCGGGCGCCTTGACGTCGACGCGCTTGCGTTCGCTCGCTTGAATCGGACCCTTGCCGTCGATTGGATTGCCCAGCGCATCGACCACACGGCCGAGCAGGCCCTTGCCGACCGGCGTATCGACAATCGCGCGGGTGCGCTTGACGGTCTGGCCTTCCTTGATCTCGCGGTCGGCGCCGAAGATGACGATGCCGACATTGTCGGTTTCGAGATTGAGCGCCATGCCGCGGGTGCCGTTCTCGAACTCGACCATCTCGCCGGCCTGGACGTTGTCGAGCCCATAGACGCGGGCGATGCCGTCGCCGACGGACAGCACCTGTCCGACTTCGGAGACCTCGGCCTCCTGACCGAAATTCTTGATCTGGTCCTTGAGGATCGCGGAAATTTCCGCGGCGCGGATGTCCATCAACCTGCCTCTTTCATCGCGTGCTTGATCGAATTGAGTTTGGTGCGAAGCGAACTATCGACCATCCGGCTGCCGAGTTTGACCACAAGGCCGCCGATGAGCGAGGTGTCGACTTTGACATTGAGCGCGACGTCCTTACCCGTCACGGTCTTGAGCGCGGCCTTCAAGGCGTCGAGATGCTTGTCGCTCAGCGTCTCGGCCACCGCGACATCGGCGGTCGCCTCGCCCTTGAATTTGGCGACCAGGGCGCGGAAGGCGCGGATCACGTCAGTCACCGCAAACAACCGGCGGTTGGCGGTGAGAACCTTCAGAAAATTGGCGGAAATGCCCGAAATGCCTGATTTGTCGAGCACGGCGGTGAGGGCCTTCGACTGCGTGTCGGCCGAGAATACCGGACTGCGGACCAGCCGCTTTAGATCGGCGCTATCGGCCAGCATGGCGTCGAACCGATCGAGATCGACCTTGACCGAATCGACAGATTTCTGATCGCGGGCCAACTCGAACAAGGCCGTTGCATAACGGCCCGACACTCCCGAAACGGACGGATCTTCAGCAGCCACAGACAAGCTCTTTTAGCTATCAAATCCGCAAGAGAAAAACCGTCGCCACAATGCGGCGCCTAGCGATTCAAGCCCTTGGAATTCAAGCGGGACTTCGATTTTCGACCGGCATGAGAGATGCCGGGATCGTTAAAATCGCGGCTTTGCTAACATAGCGTGCGCGCAGGTGCAACATGACGGCGCGCCCGGTGGCGCTTGATCGCAAGCGTCGTTGCCGCCGGCTTGTTCGAGCTTTTTTTCAGCCGCGCGCGGCCGCCATATTCCGTACCGCGAACCGGGCGGGAGCGATCCGCACCACCATCGCTTGGCATCGTTCCTTCGCATAATGCATGGGCGCTATGTGTCGGCCCGAAGGAACGGGAACTCACCACGAGTCATTTCACCGGCGCGTTACTTGCGCAAGTCTCGCGATCACCGAGGATGACTTCATTCCTTAGTATTGCGAAGTATTCGCAAGTTAAAAGTGTACTAAAATTCAAGATTACGGGATAGCACTCGATTACCTTCCCTCAGTAACAAGATATTTCAGCCCGCGACAAAAAGGATTACTGCCTAATTCACGCCGCATTGCGAAACCAAACGGCACTGCACAAAAAATGGGGCGGGGGTTCCACTTGTCACATATGTGGCAATACTAGCTGAGGAACTATTCTATGCTGACAGTCAGAAAATCGACATCGGGAAATCCAACCCGGTCGCGTACGGCGCTCGCAGTTTTTGCCGCAACTCTGTTTGTCGGTGGGACTGCCACCGAGGCGTCGGCTAAATCCAGGCACCATCACCATGCCTTCCACCACCATCATCACGTGCGCCATGCCGGCATTGCTCCCGAACGAGCGGCGGGCGGGTCCTGGGGCGGCACCAGCGCGGCGATGACGCCCGCGTCGGGTAGTGGGCACAGCTTCTCGGGGATCGCGTCGTTTTATGGCAACGAGTCCGGCAGCCGAACCGCCTCTGGCCAGCGGTTCAATCAGAACGCCATGACCTGCGCCCACCGTTCGCTGCCGTTCGGCACCAGGCTTCGGGTCACCCATGGCGGCCGCAGCGTCATTGTCACCGTCAACGATCGCGGCCCGTTCATCCGTGGCCGGGTGCTTGACCTGTCGACCGGCGCGGCCCGCGCCATCGGCCTGGGTGGCATCGGCCAGGTCACCGCCGAGGTCGTCTCGTAAGGCGTCCCTGGCGCCGCTTTCATCAAGACCGTAAGCGCTTCCTGGCGGAACGGCCGCAGAATCTCCTGCACGCCGAAAAACAAGCCTGCCGTCGTACATGACGGCAGGCTGTTTCATGTCCTTCCGCGCGCCTTTGGTCTTTGGACCTGCGGCGAGCCATTGCCGCAGATATTCCGACAGATCGAAGCCACGCACCGACTTCAACAGCAGGCGGAAGCGATAGCGGCCCTTGATCACGGCAAGCGGCGCTTCGGCTGGTCCCAACAATTGCACCCGCTCATCCCGCGGCGCGAGGGCCGCGAGCTTTCGTGCAAAACCTTCCGCGGTCGGCCGGTCGCCCGCCGAAATGATCAGGCTCGCCAGCCTTCCGAACGGCGGATAGAGGGTACGCTCGCGCGCTTCGATCTCGCTCGCATAAAACGCCTCGCGATCGCAGGCGATCAGGGCCTTCATCACGGGATGTTCAGGCTGATGGGTTTGCAAGTACCCGACGCCGCGGCCCTGGTCGCGGCCGGCGCGCCCAATCACCTGGTTGAGCAATTGCCAGGTCCGCTCGGCGGCGCGCGGATCGCCGTTGCCGAGGCCAAGATCGGCATCAATCACGCCGACCAGATTGAGCCGCGGAAAATGATGGCCCTTGGCCACCAATTGCGTGCCGATGATGATATCGACGCGGCCCTCCGCGATCTCATTCAATTCGCTGCGCATGGTCTCGATCGAGGTGATGAGGTCACTCGACAGCACCATGGTGCGCACACCCGGAAAAATGCTTGCGGCTTCCTCCTGCAAGCGCTCGACGCCGGGGCCGACCGCGACCAGCGATTCCTCCGCCGCGCAGTTCGGGCAGACATGCGGCCGCGGCATCGAGAAGCCGCAGTGGTGACAGACCAGCCGCTGGCGGAATCTGTGATCGACCAGCCAGGCGTCGCAGATGGTGCAGGCGAAGCGATGTCCGCAGGCTCGGCACAGGGTCAGCGGCGCGTAGCCGCGGCGGTTGAGGAACAACAGCGCCTGCTCGCGCCGCTCGAGCGCGGCCTTGATCTCCGCAGTGAGCCTTGGCGAGATGAAGCGGCCGCGCGAAGGCTGCTCGCGGCGCAGATCGATCGCCTCGATATGGGGCATGTGCGCACCCCCGAACCGCGACGGCAGCACCACGCGCTGATAGCGGCCCTTGCGCGCATTGACTTCGGTCTCGACCGACGGCGTTGCGGAGGCCAGGATGATCGGGATCTTCGCGAGATGCGCGCGCACCACCGCCATGTCGCGCGCGTGGTAATGCGCCCCGTCGTCCTGCTTGTAGGCCTGATCGTGCTCTTCATCGACTACGATCAGGCCTAGATTGGCATAGGGCATGAACAGCGCGGAGCGCGCGCCGACGACGACGGGCGCTTCGCCGGCTGAAATCGCAGCCCAGTTTCGGGCGCGGGTGCGCGGCGTCAGCGCTGAATGCCACTCCAGGGGAGGCACGCCGAAACGTTGCGCGAAGCGGTCGAGGAATTGGCCGGTCAGCGCAATCTCCGGCATCAGGATCAGCGATTGCCGGCCGCGGCGGATGGTTTCGGCAATCGCCTCGAAATAGACTTCGGTCTTGCCTGAACCGGTGACGCCGTCGAGCAGCGCGACGTGGAAACTGCCGTTGGCGGCCAATGCCCGCATCGCATCGACCGCGCTGCGTTGCTGGCGCGAAAACTCTGGCTGCGCATGCGACGGGTCGGGCGCCGGCGGCGGTGAGAGCCGCGGCATCGGTTCGACCGTGAGCGTACCTTCGTCAACCAGACCGTCGATCACGCCGGCAGAGACGCCGGCCTCCTTTGCGGCCTCGGACTTGCCGCGCAACAGACCGTCGGACACGACCCCGATCAGCCGCCGCCGTGCCGGCGTCAGGCGCTTTGGCACTTCGCCTGTCAGGCGCACGCCCATCCGCACCCGCTCGGGCCCGAGATTCTCACCCATCCGCAACGTCATCCGCAGCACCATGCCGCGCGCCGAGAGTGTGTAATTGGCGACCCAATCGACCAGCGAGCGCAGTTCCCCGGTCAGCGCCGGCACGTCGAGCTTTTCACCGATATCCTTGAGGCGATTATGCAGACGCGGATCAGGATTGGCGTTCTCTGCCCATACCACCGCGACAACCTCGCGTGGCCCGAGCGGTACCGCCACCACGTCGCCGGGCTTGAGCTCCATGCCGCGCGGCACGCGGTAGGAATAGGTCTGGTTGAGCGCGACCGGCACCAGCACGTCAACGACACCGGTCGCTGCGGCGGAGGAAGAGTTCTGGCGCGTAATGTGGTCCATCGGAGAATCGGCCTTGCGGATTGAGGCTAGCGCCACCATCGCCAGTTAGCGAACGGTAAACGAAAGAGATGCGATATAATAAAGAGAATCAATGTGCCGATGGCTGCATGGCAAAACCAGTCCCCGACGTCCAACCGATCGAACTCGACAGCGCCGATGAAACCATCGCACTTCAGATGACGCGATGGCTGTCGCATCTGCGCGCCGAGCGACGGCTGTCGCCGAAGACGCTGGAAGCCTATGCCCGCGATGTCAGGCAATGCCTCGATTTCCTCTGCGAATACTGGGGCACGCGGGTGACGCTGGCTCGCTTTTCGCTGCTGGAAGCAAGCGACGTCAGGGCCTTCATGGCGATGCGGCGGGCCGACGACATTGGCGGGCGCTCGCTGATGCGCAGCTTGGCGGGCCTGCGTTCATTCGGACGTTTTCTCGAACGGGAGGGCAAAGGCAAGGTCGGCGCACTCTCCGCCATTCGCGCGCCAAAAGTCGGAAAGACCCTGCCGAAGCCGATCCAGGTGGCGGCGGCCAAACGTTTTGCAGACGCCGATGAGCGCGCCGGCGAGACCCGCGATCCCTGGATATGGGCGCGCGACGCAGCGGTGATGGCGCTGTTGTATGGTTCGGGCCTGCGGATCTCCGAGGCGCTCGGCTTGAAGCGCCGCGACGTGCCGCTGCCCGGTGCCGGCGACGTGCTCGTGGTTACCGGCAAGGGCAACAAGACCCGCATGGTGCCGGTGCTGCAAAACGTGCTGGCGCTGATCGCCGATTACGTGGCGGTGTGCCCGCATCCGCTTACCCCCGAGGGGCCGATCTTTGTCGGCGCCCGCGGCGGTCCGCTCAAGGCCCGCATCATCCAGCTCACCATGGAGCGATTGCGCGGCGCATTGGGGCTGCCCGATAGCGCGACACCGCATGCACTGAGGCATTCGTTCGCTACCCATCTTCTCTCCCGCGGCGGCGACCTGCGCGCGATCCAGGAACTGCTCGGCCATGCTTCGCTCTCGACCACGCAGATTTATACCGGCATCGACACCGAGCGGCTGCTCGAAGTCTATCGTTCCGCGCATCCGCGTTCCTGACATAATCCGGTCACATCGGCTTGCCCCTTGGGCTTGCCCCTTGCACTGGCCACAATGTTGGGGCCATCGTGGAATAGTCGGTCAGGGAGAGAATCATGAGCGCACATGAAAGCATGGAGCAGGCGGATCAGGCCAAGGAAGCCTCCGGCGAAAACCGAAAGATCGCCCTACTGATCGCGATCATCGCGCTGTGTCTGGCGCTGTCGGAAACACTCGGCAAGGGCGCCCAGACCGAATCGATCAGCAAGAATGTCGAGGCCTCGAACCTGTGGGCGTTCTTCCAGGCCAAGAGCATCCGCCGCACCACGGTGCAGACGGCGGCCGACCAGGGCAAAATAAGCCTCACCGGCGCGAGCGACGATGCCACCAAGGCGGCGCTGCAAAAGCAGATCGACGACTGGCAGAAGACCGCGGCGCGTTACCGCTCCGAGCCGGAGACTGGCGAAGGCACCGAGCAATTGTCCGAGCGCGCCAAGCACGCCGAGGAAGAGCGCGACCTCGCCACCGCGAAATATCACCACTTCGAACTCGCCTCCGCCGCGTTCCAGATCGGTATCGTGCTGGCGTCGGCGACGATCATCACCGGCATCATCGTACTCGCCTGGATCTCGGGCCTGCTGGCGCTGGCAGGCATCGCCATGACCGCGCTCGGCATCTTCACGCCACACCTGCTGCACTTGCCGTGAATGCATCGAACGCCGGAGTTAGCCGGCGCACTCAGCTTGAGATGCGGGCCGGGAGATTACCGCGCTTCGTGCACGCTCTTGCGAAAGCGCTGGATCAGCCGAAGCATCCGCGATGACCAGCCCTCGCCATCGCCGCGCAGGATCTCGACGATTCGCGCCTTGACCGGATCGACCAAGGCCGTGGCCTTGGCCCGCAGCGCCATCACGAATTCATAAAGCTTCTCGAACCACGCCATCTCCAATAATTTCGGCCGCGTCACGTCGAACACAAACGCGGCGACGCCCACGCCCAAGAACTTTGCGAAGATGATGGTGAGGGCGGCACTCAGCCAATATTCGTGGGTCAAGAGCCAGAAGCCGACCAGTTTGAGCGGAAACAGCGGAATCACCGGCACGACGAAAACGATCAGGGTCATCGCCGGCGACAGCGTATCGACGCGATCGGCAAGCCATTGCTTGAAGGCGCGCAGCGGTAGCGCCGCCACCACCCAGGCTACGATCGGTTCGAGGTGATCCCACAACCAGGCTTCGATCAGGAAAATGATCGCAAGCAGAATCCAGAACGGCTGAAGCAGGCGGCGCAGCATAAAGCTCATCTCCACCCGCTGGCGAGGCCGGGCATCGGTCACATATGGATTGCCCGCTTGCCAACTGCAAGCGCGGCTTCCTTGATCGCTTCCGAGCGCGTCGGGTGAGCGTGGCAGGTACGCGCCAGATCTTCGGCGGAGCCGCCGAATTCCATCAATACCGCCGCTTCGTGGATCATTTCGCCGGCCTCGATGCCGATGATGTGCACGCCGAGCACGCGATCGGTCTTCGCATCTGCGAGAACCTTGACGAAACCGTCGGTGGTCTGGTTGACCTTGGAGCGGCCATTGGCGGTGAAAGGAAATTTGCCGGAGGTGTAGGTCACGCCGGCCTGCTTCAACTCCTCTTCGGTCTTGCCGACAGATGAAACTTCCGGCGTGGTATACACCACACCTGGAATAACGTCGTAGTTCACGTGCCCGGCGTGCCCGGCGATAATTTCGGCGCAGGCGACGCCCTCGTCCTCGGCCTTGTGGGCGAGCATCGGCCCCGCGACCACGTCGCCGATGGCATAGATGCCCTTAACGCTGGTCGAAAAATGCTGGTCGACCTGCACGCGGCCGCGATTGTCGAGCGCGACGCCGGCCTCCTTCAAGCCCAGTCCATTCGTGTAGGGCACGCGGCCAATGCAGACCAGCACGACGTCGGCTTCCATCGATTGCGCTTGGCCACCTGCCGCCGGCTCGATCTGCGCGACGAGTTTCTTGCCCGTAGTGTCGACGCCGGTGACCTTGGCGCCGAGCTTGAATGCAAAGCCCTGCTTTTCCAGGATGCGCTGGAATTGCCTGGCGATCTCGCCATCCATGCCCGGCAGGATGCGATCGAGAAATTCCACGACGGTGACCTTTGCGCCGAGCCGCTGCCATACCGAGCCGAGCTCCAGCCCGATCACGCCGGCGCCGACGATCAACAGGCTCGCCGGCACCTTGTCGAGCGACAGCGCACCGGTCGACGACACGATGCGCCGCTCGTCGATCTCGATCCCTTTCAGCTGCGCAATGTCCGAGCCGGTGGCAATCACGATATTTTTGGTCTCAACAGCTTGCGTCTTGCCGTCGCCGCCGGAAACTTCAACTTTGCCCGCGCCGATGATCTTTCCGGTGCCGTAGATGACGTCGATCTTGTTCTTCCTCATCAGGAACTCGACGCCCTTGACGTTGCCGTCGATGCCCTGCTGCTTGAAGTCCATCATCGAGGGCAGGTCGAGTTTCGGCGCGGGCACGGCTATTCCCATCTTCGCAAACGAATGCGCGGCCTCCTCGAACATCTCCGAGGCATGCAGCAGCGCCTTCGACGGCATGCAGCCGACATTGAGACAGGTGCCGCCGAGCGTTGCGTTCTTCTCGACCACGGCGACCTTCATGCCGAGTTGCGCTGCGCGCACCGCGCAAACATACCCGCCGGGACCGGTGCCGATGACAACGAGATCGTAAGCCGCCATGATAAAAATCCTGTAGCTAAAGAGTGTGACAGGTATTAGCGCCCACCGGATACATCGAGGATGGCGCTGGTCACATAGGAAGCCTCGTCCGACATCAGCCAGATGATGGCGTTGGCGATTTCGTCCGCGGTGCCGACGCGCTGCATCGGCACCATGGGCGCGAGTCGGTGGGCGCGATCGGGCTCGCCGCCCGACGCGTGAATTTCAGTATCAATCAATCCCGGCCTGATCGCCGCAACGCGGATACCTTCGCCGGCGACCTCGTGTCCCAATCCGACGGTGAAGGAATCGATCGCGCCCTTGGAAGCCGCATAATCGACATAGGTGTTGGGCGAGCCAAGCTTGGCCGCGACGGACGAGAGATTGACGATCACCCCGCCCTTGCCGCCGCGGCGCGTCGACATCCGCTTCACGGCCTCGCGCGCGCACAAAATGCTGCCGGTGACATTGACCGCCATCATGCGGGCAATGCGCTCCGCAGACATATCCTCCACGCGCATTGTCGTCCCGACGATGCCGGCATTATTAACGAGCGCACCGAGCGCGCCGAACGCATCGGCAGCGTTGAACAGCGCGAGAATATCGCTCTCACTGCCGACGTCGCATTTTACCGCGATCGCCTTGCCGTGGCTCGCCTCGATGACTGAAACTACCTCGCGCGCCGCGGTCTCGTTGTTGGCGTAGCCGACGACGACCCGAAAGCCGCGCGCCGCTGCCGCTAACGCGGTGGCCCGGCCGATGCCGCGGCTGCCGCCGGTGATGATCGCTACCCTGTCAGTCAACAACTGCCCCCACGACTTAAGCGCACTTGACCGGCGCTTGGCCCCAAATGCGGCTTTGAGGATCGGACATCAAAACCCGCGCCTCACAGATCCAGCACCAGCCGCGCCGGATCTTCCAGGCTCTCCTTGACGCGCACCAGGAACGTCACGGCTTCCTTGCCGTCGATGACGCGGTGATCGTAGGACAGCGCCAGGTACATCATCGGAC
>VAZG01000371.1 GCA_005885285.1 Alphaproteobacteria bacterium
GACCGACTGCGATGTACTCGTGGTCCAAGAGATTTTCCTTGGCCAGTGGAAGGCCATCCATGATCGCGTGCGCCTCGGCTACATCCTTGGTATCCAGCAAGAAGACGGCTCCGCGACCATCGCCACGCGAATACCACTCACGAATCTTGCCACTTAGATAGAGCTGCACGGTCTCCCGGATTTCAGCCGGCATAACCGCCATGACCTGTTCGCGTGCAACGCCCGCCTTCGCGGTAAGGATGACCATCACGCCAGTAGTTGTGGGCGCGAGGGGGGCCTGGCCTTGGGCAACGGCTGAATTGGTTATCGAAATAGCTCCTATCAGAGTCAGGGTGAATGCGAAGACGACGTTACGGCGCGCTTTCATCGTTCTCGTTTTTGCGATCACGGCGGGCTCCTTCAATAAGTCGTAGAAGTGCGAGATGTCGCGGAATCTGGGTCTCGACACAGGCGTCGCTCCTGATTTGGGCGTCGCTCCTGATTTGCAAGTTAAATGTACCACCGCTTCCCGGGAGCGACTATTCGCGATAATATCGATGAGGTATGAAGCAGAACTTCACAGTCCGGCACGGCGCGCTCGACGGCGTGAAGGCTTTCGTGAGCGTCGCCGAGCACCGCAGCTTTCGCAAAGCGGCCGCCGAACTGGGCGTCACGCCATCGGCGATCAGCCAGGCGGTAGGCGCCCTTGAGGCGCGTGTTCGGCGCCGCGCGGTTCATCCGCACGACGCGCTGGGCGATGGAGCCCCGACAGAATTGCTCCTTGTCATTCCGGTAGCCCCGCTTGACGCAAGCCGGTCGCGAAGCAGGCGAGATGCTCCGGGCGCCGGATCGGAATCCAGCCATCGAGACTGGAGATACGAAAAGTGGGATCCAGCTTCCGCAAATGTTCTACGGCAGTCCGCGCTTGCTCGGTTCGGCCGGCGAGCGCGCGACTTGCGGCGATGATGGCAACGACAGCCAAGAAGGTCGGCGCTTCCCTGAACGATTGCTCTGCCCACGAAGAGGCCGCATCAAAGCGTCCCGCAAGCAGATGCGACAGCGCCACACCTGCCTGCATGCGGAACATCTCCGGATCGAGCGGGCTGAAACGCATCGCGCGGGTAAAAAAATCGATGGCGGCGTCGGGGTCACCGCGCAGCGTTCTGAGAAAGCCACCCAGGAACCAAGCCGCCGCCAGGTTCGGGTTGAGCACCAGCGCCTTGTCAATCAGCGCGATCGCGCCCTCCACGTCGCCGGCGAGATGGGCCAACGCGTGTCCGCCCCTGGTGAGCGCGACGGCGTCGTCCTTGCCCAACTCCACCGCGAGGCGCGCCAATCGAACGCCTTCCGCAGTTTCCTGCGGCCGATCGGTCATCCAACCATTTATCTTCCGCCAGAAATGACACCAGGCTGCCATGGCATGGGCAGAGGCAAACTCCGGATCGAGCTGCATGGCCTTGTAGAACAGCGGCAGCGCCTCGTCGATCGCGTCGCGCGTTCCCCGATGCAAATGAGGCATGGCGCGCAAATAGTTGTCGTAGGCACTGAGGCTTCCCGTCGGCTTCCGCCTGGCGCGTTCGATCTCCGCTCGCTCGAGCTGGGAGGCGATCGCTCCGACGATGCTGGTCGCTATCTGATCCTGAAGCTCGAAGATGTCGTCGAGCCTCCCTTCGAATCTATCGGCCCAAAGGTGGGTGCCGCTCGCCGCATCGACGAGCTGTCCCGTGATACGGACCCGGTTTTCGGACCGGCGCACACTGCCTTCAACGACATAGCGGACACCAAGTTCGCGCCCCACCTGCTTCTCGTCCACCGTCCTGCCCTTGTAGATGAAGCTCGAGTTGCGGGCGATCACGAAAAGCCAGCGGATGCGCGACAAGGCCGTGATGATGTCCTCTACAATCCCGTCGGCAAAATAATCCTGTTCGACGTCGCCGCTCAAGTTCCGAAACGGCAGGATCGCAATGGATGGGGATTCCGGCAGGGTCAGCGTGGGTCCGAGCGTTCCGCTCGCGATCCTCGCCTCGCTGGCCGCGGCGCTCGCGGACAAATCTTCCGGCTGAATCTGGCCGACGAACCGGATGCCCTTGCGCGCAACCGTACGGATCAGGCGCTGCTCCTTGCCGGTGTCCCCGATCGCCTTGCGCACGGCGTTGACGTGGCTGGTCAGCGTCGACTCGGAGACGATCCGGCCAGCCCACACGGCCTCCAGCAGATCGTCTCTCGTCACCACCTGCTCGCGGTTCTGAACCAGATAGAGCAGCAGATCGAACACTTTCGGACCGATCGCGATCAGTTCCGAGCCTCGTTTGAGCTCTCGCCGGTCGGCGTCCAGGCAATAGTTTTCGAACAAGAATTGCACTTCCATACTCCGCTTGGACAAGAAGCCAAGGAGAATTCAATCCCGATTCAAGCTCGCTGCAAGGCTTTCCGGTCTGCATGGGCGCATCTTCCCTCTCGCTTTCTGGAACAGGGCCATTGGTGGCCTCAAAAATCGAGGGAGTGTCATGAAGATTGTCATTATTGGCGGTACCGGCCTCATCGGAACGAAGCTCGCGAACAAGCTCCGTGAGCAAGGCCACGAAGTGATTCCAGCAGCCCCCAGCACGGGCGTCAACACGATCACGGGCGAGGGCCTCGACAAGACCCTATCGGGTGCGGAAATTGTCGTCGATGTGGCGAACTCGCCCTCCTTCGAGGATAGCGCGGCTCTGAAATTCTTCGAAACGTCGGGCCGCAATCTGCTCGCTGCCGAGGCCGCCGCCAACGTGCGCTACCACGTCGCGCTGTCCATCGTCGGGACCGATCGCCTTCCGGAGTGCGGTTACTTCCGCGCCAAGCTGGCGCAGGAGAACCTGATCAGGGCTGCGAAGATTGCCTACACGATCCTGCGCGCCACCCAGTTCTTCGAGTTCGTCGGGGGCATCGTCGATTCCTCTTCCGATGGACAAATCGTCCGACTGTCGCCCGCCTTGTATCAGCCGGTGGCGTCAGACGATGTCGCTGCCGTGCTGGCCGACGTCACGCTCGGCCCTCCCCTCAACGGCATCGTCGAACTGGCCGGGCCGGAACGATTCAGCCTCGATGAGTTCGCTCGGCGCTACCTGATCGCGACGAAGGACCCGCGCAAAGTCATCGCCGACATCCACGCCCGCTACTTCGGCGCAGAACTGGATGATCGGTCTCTCACGCCGGGCAACAACCCCCGGCTCGGCTCGGTGCGCTTCGAGGACTGGCTAGCCAGACACCGGAAGTGACGAGCGCGACCGAGACGAGCCATTACTTTGCGAGAGTAGCTAGGCCGCAAGCCGGATGAGTCCGAGTTGCTGCAACGCAGTGACGCCGTCATCGAGGCCAATTTCCTCGACGATTTTCCCGTCCTTTAGCTTGAGGACGGTAGTGCCGGTAAATCGCATCTTGCGGCCTGTATTCGCGGGCAAAGATCCCGCCCGGAAGTCACTAAATGCTGCTCCTGTGTGTGTTCCGCCACCTTCCCATCGGCCGACCACATAATCGCCCTCTGCGATTAGATCGGCGGTGCCCCAGAAATTGAGATCGGGGAACGCCTTACGAAAATCAGTCATGAACGCCTTGATATCCTCCCGACCTTTGCGCGGCTCATGCAGCGAATATTGGAGCAGCATGTCCGGTGCGGCGAGCTCGTCGACGATTCCGAGATTGCAGCTCTTGCCCCAGAATTCAGTGAACCAGCGACCAACGATGGCCTTGTTGTCGTCTTGTCTCGACATGTTCGTCTCCTCTGTTGGATCGGACGTCTCCAAGGATGGAGCGATCGACGCGCGGGAATGTGGCGCCTTGGAAGGCCGCTGGCCACCCGATTTCTGAATCCTTGCGCGGCACTCGCAGACTGATGAGGCGTGACAGCGATGGGTAGGTTTTCGTGGCCGTCTCTGCGGTCGTCATCAGAACTGCGTCGTCGGCGCCGAGCGTCTGCTCCCGACCGCGGTGCGACACCAGCCGGTCGCCGCTGGTGGCGATCACCATCAACAGATCGTCACAGCCATCGCGCAGTTCACGCGATCTGTTGACCCGCAGGTTGGCGAACGTCCAGGATCCGATGCCAAGCCCAGGCAGCGCACGCACTGTCGCCTCGCCATTGTAAGGCTGTTGATCAACGGCGACGATGTCGCCTCCGTCCAACGCGCCTGTCGCACCAGCCCATGCCTCGAGGTCCCGAAACACCTAAGCATCGGCTAGCAAGTTGCCAATGAGGTTCAGGTCACGCGGTCTGGGAATTTCCTCTGCCGGGCCTGAGAAATTCACCACTGGAGGGGCAATGCTCGCATCGACGTCACTTCTCGTTCTCGCGCAGCGCTGAGGCGCGAATCTCCGAGGGCACCGCTCCGTAGCGCCACCGAACCGGACGGTTGAAGTAGGACAGATCAGTGAGGGCAACGATGCTTTCAAATTGGAGGAGCGGTAATGCCCGCATCAAATCTTCTGCGAATCGGCGTGCTTTGTATGATCGGGCTTGGTATTGGCATGGCCTTGGCACGGCACTGGCCCACGCCCGTCACAACTTGCTCGGATTCGTCGGATTGTCCCGTGTTAGACTCTTTTAAGTCTCCGTGACCGTTCCGTGAATGAGTTTCGAAGAAGGCCGACCTATCGGCGCACTGGTTGGGCAGGGCTTACTCATGACCGACATTACAATCGAGAATAGGGGCATCAGGCTCGCGGCGTCGGTGGACGCCCCGGCAAACGCCAAAGCAATTCTATTCTTGCACGGCCTATCTCTTAGTCGCGACACCTGGGAGGAAACCGCGAAAAGACTGACCAACCAATACCGTGTTTGGACTCTGGATTTTCGTGGACACGGGCATTCAGACCGGGCGTCGAGCTACAAACTTGCGGACTTCGTTTCAGACGCTGAAACTGCGCTGGCGACGCCAAGACGTTCGCTGTTGGGAAAGCGTGATGGATTCCGGGGGCATTCTTGCCGAGATTTCGACAGAGCACGCATTCGCGTGTCCGGCCAAGATCATCCAAGCCGATCCACGCTTCGGATCGGCATTGCTGGAGGGGCATGAAGCACGTCTCGCAAGGACGAACCCAAGGGCTGAAATCGTACAATACCGCGATTGCGGCCATGGTCCTCATCGCACGCGCGCCTTCGAGGATCGCTTTATCGATGACCTCAGTGCCTTTATTTTAGCTACGCTGTCCAAGTAAAGCGCGTCGATAGCCGTCGAAGACAGCACGATCGTGATCGGCCTCGCCGAGGCCGGCAGCGTGATGGCAGACTCCATGAAAAGCAATGCGTTATTTGCGGAGCTTGCTCGCCGCGGCGACATCACAGTTAAGGCGGTCGGCTCGATGTCACACCACGGAAACGGGAGGCCATGTCGATGTCGCTCGCTACCAATGAGCCATGGGACCAGCACCTGATTCGCTATGGCATGCCGTTCGCGTCGCATCTGATCGCCAAGGCACGTGGCGCGCTGCTATGGGACAGCGAGGGTCGTGAGATCCTGGACTTCACCTCCGGGCAAATGTGCTCGACCATCGGTCATAATCATCCACGCATTGTCCAAGCCATCCACGAGGCCTGCGAGGGTGCGCTGCATCTGTTCAGCGGCATGTTGAGCCCGTCCGTCGTGGAATTGTCGCAGCGGCTGGCACGCATGCTGCCGCCCCACTTGTCGCGCTCGCTGTTCCTCTCGACCGGCGCCGAGGCGAACGAGGCCGCAATTAAGCTCGCCAAGCTGCATACGGGGCGCTTCGAGATCCTTGGCTTTACTGGCGCATGGCACGGAATGACCTCGGGTGCCCAGTCGGTGAACTATGTTGCTGGCCGTAAGGGGTACGGTCCGATGATGCCGGGATCGCTGGTGCTGCCCGCTCCGAACGCCTATCACTGCCCAGTGCGCCATTGCCGAGACACTTGTGACGGCACGTGCTTGGCGGTTGGGTTCGAAATGGTCGATGCCCAGTCCACGGGCTCGTTGGCGGCACTGATTGCTGAGCCGGTCGAAAGCTCGGGCGGCGTTATCGTTCCGCCGGACGGCTATTGGCAGCAGGTCAAGGAGCAGTGCGAGAAGAGGGGCATGCTGCTGATCTTCGACGAGGCCCAGACCGCCTTCGGCCGACTCGGCCGCGACTTCGCCTTTCAGCACTTCGGCGTTGAGCCCGATATCCTGACCCTGTCGAAGACGCTCGGTGGTGGATTGCCGCTGTCGGCGGCAGTAACCTCCGACGAGATCGAGGCTGATTGCCACGCCAAGGACTACGTCCATGTCACTTCGCATGTATCGGATCCTCTGCCTGCCCATGTCGGGCTTGCGGTGCTGGACGTGCTTGCCGAGGAAAACCTGAAGATCCGTGCGCTCGAAATGGGAGAGGCCTTGACGGCCGGACTGCGGTGGCTCCAGGACCGGCACGGGATCATCGGCGATGTGCGGGGCTTCGGGCTGTTGCAAGGGGTCGAACTCGTCAAGGATCGCGAGACTCGCGCGCCCGACACGGAAACCGGTCGTGCGATCACCCGGCGTTGCATGGAGCTAGGCTTGTCCATGAACATCGTTTCGGTCGGGGCAATGGCGGCGGTCTGGCGTATCGCCCCACCGCTTACCGTCACCCGCGCCGAAATCGATCGTGGTGTCGAAATCCTCGATCAGGCCATTAATGAAGTGCTGGCCGGAGATGTGCCCGCATCGGTCTGATGGAGGATGTCGCCATATCCTCTGATCACTTGGTTACGCTCGATAACTCCGCCACTGCACCCTTCTGCGGGCGCAGTATCGCGGCGATGCTCCATCGCGCTCTGCACGAGCCAAATCTATGGAGACGTTCATCGCAAATAAGAACGACTTTAAGTAGAATCCGGGAACACTGGCGAATTTGCGTCAGCCTTCAGCCGTCACGCGTCAAAATTGTCGGAATGGCGTCAGAACGGAAGTTTAAGATTCCTGGCTAAGCCATCAAAATAGTTTTGGAGCGGGTGAAGGGAATCGAACCCTCGTATTCAGCTTGGAAGGCTGCTGCTCTACCATTGAGCTACACCCGCGCGCGGAGGATGAACTAACACGCCGACGGGGCCGCCTCAACCGTTTGGCGGCGTTTGTTCCACTCCCTTAACAAGGGCCGATTCGCTGCTTATACTATGGGCTTCCATCAACAATGAAAGGAGGTGATCCAGTGTCTTGTACCAAGCGCTGTCACCTCGCTGGGATCGCCCGCTAAGCATCGCTTTAGGGCTTGGCATCGGGGCGCTCTCAGCCCTGGACCAGCGAGTTACAAAGGTTGCGGCGCGGCGGGAGCAATCCCGCCGCGCTTTTGTGATTCGGATTGTCGGAATATGCAGGGGCGGAACGTCCTACGGCTGCTGATTGCCGCAAACGAAGCGAGGTAGCGATGCTTTACGCCATACTGGCCTATCACGTGGAAGCCGAAGTTATGTCCTGGACGCCGCAAGAGGACGCCGCAGTGATGGTCGATCTGCACAAAGTTCGCGACCGGCTCAAACAAGACGGACGTCTCGGACCTGCGGCGCGTCTG